>JBCCNY010000066.1:0-11384 GCA_039025595.1 Pseudomonadota bacterium
ATGAGGGATAGGCCTAAGTAGACTTGCGGCCACCCTGATCGTCGATCTGACACTATCGCGGGACTTTCCGCGTAGCAACACATTTGACTTTCAGGCATAGCTGTCTCTATCATTCGTGAGTTATTGAGCCCATTTCAGCATAAAAATATTTTCAGTTTTTGAGATCGCTAGTTTTAAAAAGCACGCAGCTTGGGCCAAATTACAGATCAGATATCCTGGCGCGCGAGGTCAGTTATAAGTACTGAGAAGACCGATTGTCCTAGAATGTTCTGAGCTTGAGCAGTCAATGCCTCTCTCAAAAAAGCTAAACTTCTGGAATTCGTAAATTCAGCGTCAAAACCACCTACGTTGGCATGATCAAAAAGGACTTGAAGCAACGCATCACGCAGCTTTGGTTCCGCGGAGAATACCAAACTCGTACTGTTGCTTGCAACTTCGAGACCCAAAGAAACAACTACGAGTGCCGTCACACTTTCTTCGAAAACTATTGGAACGATAAATTGATTGTTAAGCTTTACAAACTCTCTCTCGCTTTCCAACTCTATACGGTCTGTCGAGTTCTCATCCGACCCTTCTTTGATTTCAGCTTCCTTTGGTTCCGCACTGTCTTGTACAGCGGTTTCGGTTGGGCGAAGGTTTAATCCTGAAAAGAAGCCAGCACAAACACCCAGGGAGAGCAGAAAAAATGGAACGAACTTTAGCACTGTACAATTTCCCTCAGAATGGAAGAACCATGTCGAGAAATTGCTGTCCAAGACGCGGTTGTTGAACATCTGTTATTTGCCCACGTCCACCATAGGAGATTCGAGCTGAAGCAATTTTGTCATATGTAATTTCATTCTGGCGAGAGATGTCTTCAGGTCTGACAAAACCTTGGACTAGAAGTTCGCGCAACTCAAAGTTCACGCGCACTTCCTGCGATGCACTAATCTCCAAGACACCATTCGGGAGAACTTGTGTAACCGCAGCAGCAACGCGCAAAGTCAGTTCCTCAGCACGCCTTACAGAACCGTCCCCACCCGATCTTGCTGAAGACGAAATATCTACAGCATCGCCAAGACTTGATCCTTCCGGGAGTCGTTCATTCGCTCGTTGGGGAATTCCAAATAGTTGACTGATGCCAAGCTCTTCCGAACCTGATCTTGAACGAGATGTCGAGTTTGAAATTTCAGCTTCATCGTCGATCTCAATCACAACAGTAAGAATATCGCCTCTTTTTATTGCTCGTCTATCGCCAAGTAAAGACTGCTGGCCTCCACTCCACAGTGACGCACGATCCACGTCACGTCTGGAATTTGTTGTCAAAGGCAAGCCTGGATCATACATTGCACGATGCCCTGCGGATTCAGGTGAATCTGTGAAAGAGGGTGGCTTTCCAAAGTGATCCATCTTGCCGCAACTCATAGCGCACAGTGTGAGGCTCATAACTGGAATTATCAAAAGTCGGTGCATTATGTTGTATACCTTTCACTGAGAAACGAAAACGCGACCGTCCGCAGAAACCACTCCAAAAACCGTATTCCGTGAGGTGAGATTCATCACTTTGACATACTCCCCTTTGCCAGCTCGACCTAAAGATCTTCCTTCGGTCGCGATATTCAGGCTCTTTGATTGAAAAACAATTTGAACAACCTGATTTCGGGTGACTAACGCAGGTGGACCTAAATCCTTAAGCTTTATTGGCCTTCCCGCATAAAGTGCAACTCTGCTTTCCTTTCCTATGATTTGCGAAGGGTCGGTTACTCCACCGGCAATCTCAGTATCCTTGAAGGCAAGGTCACGTGCTGTCAAAATACTCTGCGCCCGGATAGTATGTGCTGCGACGATAGTATCGGTCAGAGCGATTTTTGGCGCTAAGCAGGCAATCACCAAAACTAGTAGCGCTCTAAGCATTATCTAACCTGTGTGGTGGCACTGAGCATTTGGTCAGCGGCCGTTATTACTTTTGCGTTTAACTCATATCCTCGCTGAGCCTCAATCAACTCGGTGATCTCGCGTACGGGATCGACAGAGCTATCCTCAAGATATCCTTGCCTGAGCGTCCCGAGACCATCTTGACCTGGAGTGCTAACAATCGCGTTACCTGAAGCCTCTGTTTCTACGAAAAGATTTCCACCAAGAGCTTCCAAGCCTTTTGGATTGGTGAAGCCAACGAGATTAAATTGCCCCAACAATTGCGCTTCTGGTGTATCGCTGAAAAACGCAAAAACCTCACCGTCGGCATTAACCGAGATGCTTCGTGCGTCCTCCGGAATCGTAATCTGTGGAGCCACGGTGTACCCTTCCGAGTTCACGATCAATCCTTCAGCAGATCTTTTGAAAGCCCCATCTCTTGTGTAGGCGGACTGCCCAGAAGGCAAAGTGACCTCAAGGTAACCATTGCCTTGAATGGCGAGATCTAAGTCGCCTCCTGTTTCTGAAAGTGGACCTTGCTCGAGATTTATGGACACAGCCGCCGGCCGTACACCCAAACCGAGTTGTACACCTGTCGGAAGAAGTGTTCCATCTGATGAATTGACGCTACCGGCTCGCGCAATTTGTTGGTAATTGAGATCAGAAAATTCCGCCCTTCGCGTGTTGTAACCAGTAGTAGACATGTTGGCTAAATTATTCGATATTGTCTCAACACGCATTTGTTGAGCTGCCATTCCGGTTGCAGCAATTTTGAGTGCTTTCATTTTTTACTCCAGAAAACTATTTCACAAACGTTCTCAATGCATCCCGCATTCTCTGATTTTCCGCATCAAGAAAGCTCTGACCCATCTCATAAGCACGATGTACCTCGATCATTCTGGCCATCTGAAGAACGGGATTGACGTTAGAATTTTCCAGAAACCCCTGACGCATATTGGGCTCGTTCACTGGTTCAAAACCGCTCTGCGAATTGAAACTAACGCCGCCTTCTCTAACAAGCTGCAGTGGGTCCGATGGTTGATATACTCCAACCTGTCCCAACAACGCCCCGTCTCTACTAATTGTTCCGTCTGAAGCGATAAGAAGAGATCCGTCTCCAGGCGGTAGGAAAATGGGAGCGCCTCCCAGGTCTAGAACGGGGTATCCATCATTCGTGACAAGATCACCTTCAGCAGACAAGGAAAACTGACCTGAGCGTGTTAGACGTTCTCCTGAAGGACTTTCAATCAAAAAGAAACCGTCTCCTTCAATCGCAAGATCAAGCATACCACCCGTTCTTGTTAAGGCTCCTTGCAAAAATGACGTGTTTCCCACACGTCCAGAAGCCATGGAAATGGAGGAACCATTTTCTGTTCCAACAACATATTCAGAGAAAATGATGCCTTCCTGCTTAAATCCGGTCGTCGCCGTATTAGCGATGTTGTTTGCAATGGTCTGCATTTCTCGCAGTAATCCACTTTGACGATTGAGCGTAGTGTACCCCGATGCTTCCATCTCACCCTCCAATCATCAAAGGAACGATGCTGTCTTGGAAAAACACGACAAGCGCTTGGCTCATAAAGTCCATGGTCAACCAAAACACTGCAACAATGGCACCCAGTTTCGGAACAAATGTTAGTGTAAGCTCTTGAATTGAAGTTAGTGCTTGGAACAAACCCACAATTAGTCCTGCAACAAGAGCGACACCAAGTATTGGTGTTGATGTCACTACTGCGATCCATAGACCATGGCGTAGCGTGTCAAAAAAAACTACTTCATCCATATGAACTTAAACCGGCATCCGCAGAATTTCTTGGTATGCTTCAACGACCCGGTTCCGGACTGTAACTGCCGCTTCAACGGCCAATTCAGTTTGAGCGAGTGCCAGCACAAGCGAGTGAGGGTCAGCTTCACCAACCATTGCGGCTTTCGCAGTTGCTTCCGCTTCTTGCAAGGTCGCTGCAAAATCGCGGGCGAGGCCTTTTGCAGCCTCACCCATTTCACCACCCTGACTGGCATTCGGCTCAGTCGCGGGGCGTGCTGCCGTATAGTTTTGTACAGCATTGATAGGTTTGATATCCATTCTGGAATTCCTCTATCGACGTAACAGATCCGACAGGCTGGACGACATTTCGCGCGCCTGTTCGAACATTTTTAGATTGGCCTCATAGCTACGCTGGGCCTCTCGCGCATCCGCCATCTCAATGATGAGATTGACGTTTGACCCAAAATACCGTCCATTCTGGTCAGCAAGTGGGTGATTAGGATCATAGATCTCTTGTAAATCGGTACGGCCAAGTTTCACCCTTCCAACTTCAACACTTCCAGCGTCGCGCCCATGGGTGAGCATCTCAAATGAAACAACTTTTCTGCGGTATCCGGGTGTATCAACATTTGCGATGTTTTCCGCAACGTGCCGAAGGCGCTGTCCCTGCGCTTTGAGAGCGCTTGAGGAGACCGAAAGTGAATTACTGAAATCCGTCACGTTAATCTCCTAGCGTCTCACAGCCGCACGCAATATCGTCAACGCAGACTTATATATCATCATGGCGCGATCATGCTGACGTTTAGTTTGCACTGCATGCATCATTTCGGTTTCAAGTGAAACGGAGTTGCCATTTGGATCTGAGACCGCATCTTTTCTATCAATTTTCGAGAAAGGCTGGTTCTCATGCACTCCATGCATGTGAGACCCACGTGTTGCTTTGAGGTGAACTTGATCTGTGTTGCCCTTGTAGATCTCTGCAAAGGGCTCAATGTCGTGCGCAGCATAATCCGGTGTATCGGCATTCGCCATGTTCTGAGCAATGACGGTATGACGTGCCCCAGCATGCTTTGCCATACTGTGCGCCATGCGAAACACATCTAGATTTTCAAACATCGGGGCTTCTCCCTCGATCGACTTCAATCAAGGCTTAACTCTGATTCCTTTAAAAACTGTTTTCATAGATATTTTGGAGAAGTGCATGGATTTGCCCGACATCGAAGCTCTAGGTTCAACAATCTCTTCCCTTCAGACGGTCAAAACTGTTGGCCGAGTTACGGGTGTCACCGGAAACACAGTACTGGTCAGTGGCTTGCGGAACAAAGCCAGGCTGGGTGATCGAGTAAAGTTAGCTAGTGCCGAAACCGAGGATGTATTTGGTGAAATCATCCGCTTGTCGACGGATGTGGCCACTGTCCTTGCCGAATCTGACCTCACGGGCGTGTCGATTAATGATCGAGTTCTTTTGCTTCCACCACAAGATCTTTATCCTTGCGACGCGTGGTTGGGCCGTCTTGTTGATCCGTTCGGTCAGCCCATGGATGGTCGCGGCCTCCGCCAGGGATTGGCAAGAAGGTCTCTTTTTGCAGCTCCACCGCCGGTAGGTCGCCGTCGTTCACTTGGCAAGCGGCTTGAAACTGGAACTTGCATCTTTGATACCATGTTGCCGATTGTACGCGGGCAGCGTTTGGGTCTATTCGCGGGATCTGGTGTCGGTAAATCCACGCTCCTTGGCGAACTCGGTAAGAAAATCGAGGCAGATGTTGTCATTCTTGCCCTGATCGGCGAACGCGGCCGCGAGGTCCGTGATTTTGTAGAACAGGTGCTTGGTGAGGAGGGGATGAAGCGCGCGGTTATCGTCGCGGCTACTTCAGAGCAGTCTCCGCTTGTTCGACGTCGATGTGCATGGGCAGCCATGAGCGTCGCGGAGTATTTTAGAGACGCTGGGCAACATGTGCTTCTTCTCGCCGATTCGATCACACGTTTCGCAGAGGCGCATCGCGAAATTTCAGTCGCCGCTGGAGAGTTGCCGGTTTTACGCGGTTTTCCCGGCACAACTTCGCAAACAATTACGGCTCTGGCAGAGCGCGCGGGACCCGGCGCTGACGTACAAGGTGATATCACGGCTTTGTTTTCCGTTTTGGTTGCAGGCTCTGATATGGACGAACCCGTTGCAGATATTCTGCGCGGCGTTCTCGATGGTCACGTAACCCTGGACCGAGAAATTGCGGAACGTGGTCGATTTCCCGCAATAGACATTCTTAGATCGGTCTCGCGAAGTCTCCCACGCGCCGCGACAGACCAAGAAAACGTTATGATAAGACAGGCGCGCGCATTGCTGGGGCGTTATGCTCACTCGGAAACGATGATCCAGGCAGGTTTGTACACTCAGGGTAGTGATCCCGATCTCGACAAAGCGATCGCGGGCTGGCCAGAGCTTGACGCCTTCGTCTCAGAGATGTCGACTTCATCAATAGATAGCAGTTTTTCACGGCTTTCCTTGATCCTACGTCGCGCGGGAATTGATCAGGGCAACACCGTCCGAAATGCCGATCGTAGAAATTCGTCACCAATAGTGACCAAACCTTCTGATCGCTCACCAGAAGGTAAAGAGCTCCATGATCCAGTAGACACCAACTTGTCCATTACAGAAGATAGGATATTATCCGGGACTGATACTCGATTGGATAGCTAGTTGAGTTTCTGTGAGGAAGAGTACCTAAGTACCGTTGAACTCGACGTGGAGTGTTTTGGGTCGCTTGACGAGTTCACCATATCAAGGGCGTTGCAACCAAATAAACTGGAACAGCAACGCCGATGTTCGATCAAGTTGCAAAACAATAGAACACTGATCGTAAACCCGACTACTTAATATTTGAGCTTTTCGTTGAAGGGTATTTGGATAGTGAGTTTTTTCACAATGATCTCTCGGGCGACTGCTCCATGCCGTGAGCCAGAATTCTCGTTTCTCTGGGAATGAGAGCACGAATTGACTTGAGGCACTGATATGGGTTGTCGCCAATAAGTGCTTCTGTTGCCCGAGATAATTGCGCCCTGCTGTCCGCATCGGTAAAGACTTGGCTTAGCTCTTCAAGTCTCTTCAGCATTGAACGCTTTGCATCTTCAATATCTGTATCGCCTGAGAGCACCAATTGGATCGCATAGCAGGCGCGCTTTACGGGTGTATTGGCATCATCAGGATGAATGGCATCTCTTAGTCGGAGGATGTTTGCGTTTGGTGTCACGACAGATAGACGCGACCTACGATCACCGTTTTCGATCACTGCACCATTGATTAAGAGCCGTTCTTTGGGGCTAAGCTTTAATACAAGTCCACCCATTACAATATCGCCCTTCTTTCTACAGAAGCGCTGTTCTGGACAGCCATATCTGAAGGCTGTCCTTTGTCCTCATTTCCACGCGCCGCGCCTTGCGCTTGTCGAAGTCCGCGCATGACAGCAACATTGATTTCAAGTAGGGGGCGGACACTGGCTTCTTTACGCAAGACCAATGTACTGTGCTTTTGTGTGAACTCGCTCAGATAGAAAATACGAGCGCGAAGCTCAGAAGGAAGCGAATTGGCCTTGCTTGCGACATCAGCGGCCAAGATAGTCCAAAGTCGTCTGTTATCATGCAACGCTTCAACCAGTTCGTTGTAGCCTTCGCGGCCTTTGGTTGCGGCGATTTTCATGCTGCTGGTGACACGGGCAAATGCGTCGTATTCGGTGTCGCGTGTAGTTTTTGCAGCTTGGGCATGATGTCGATAGGCATTTTGCGCTCTCTGACTTGCGTTCACTGTTCAGCCCCTTAAGAATACCTAAGATCATTTTTGATTGTGGAACGGAGGCGCCCGAGCGGCGCCTCCGTTAGTTCACTAACCCCGGAAGAGGCTCAGGACTGTCTGAGGTGCCGAGTTGGCGATCGACAGAGCCTGGACACCAAGCTGCTGCTGCACCTGAAGGGCCTGCAAACGGGCGGAGCTTTCTTCAAGGTTGGCGTCAACCAGTGATCCGATACCGGATTTGAATGAGTCCGTCAGCTTAGAGACAAAGTCGGACTGTGTCTCGATCCGGTTCCGAGCCGCACCGAAGTCAGCAGCCGCGTCAATGGCGGTCTGAATCATTGTTTCGATGTTTGCCAGAGCCTCATCTGCCGCAGCATCGGTTGTCACATCAAGGGTCGCCAAATCCTCAAGTCCACCGCCAATGGTTGCGCCGGTGGATTCGATAGCCTGAAGACTGAAATCTGAATCGGCGTCATTACCACCTGTGAACGTGATTGTTGCCGCCCCAGTGGTACCATCAACTGCAGTTACTGCTGCCGAGATTCCAAATCCGTCGCCAATGTTACCTGCTGCGACCTGATCAGCAACATAGGAGTTAAACGAGGCAGCTAGTCTCTCGGCGAAAGCTTCCTGAGACTCACCGTCCCGCGCAACCGCGGAAACGGCTCCTGTGGTATCGTTAAATCCGGCCAACAATAGGTTTGCCGGAGGACCGGCGGTGCCAGCACCTGAAATTGCGATCTCAACACCCGTTCCTGCGGTGGTTGAGTCAATCACAAGAGTTGTGGTGTTAGGCGTCGTAGCACCCGCTACGGCGACAACCGAAGCTGCGTCAAGCGCACCGCTGATGGTGGTACCAGCGCCAGCCGCTACTGTTGTACCGGCGTTGATGTCAGCTTGCGCTGTGCCCAAGTCGTTTTTGTTCACCGTAATGGAACTTGCGGTGACTGTTCCGTCTCCTGCCCGATCAAGCGATCCAAGAATATCAACTGTACCTGACCCAGCGGTTGTATCTGTGTTGCTCAGCAGATTCAAACCGTTGAACTGAGCGGCAGAGGCAACAGAACCGATCTGGTCGCGCAGAACGTCGATGTCGGCCTGGATCTTGGCACGGTCAACGTTCTCTTCTTGTGCAGCAACCACGTTCCCTTTGATTTCAAGCAGCAGGTTTGTGATCGTCTCGGACGCGTTGCTGGCCACAGCAACCGTTGATTCACCCAAAGCCAACGAGTCAGAGATCGCCTGAAAGCCCTTCACATCGGCTTCCATAACCTTGGAAATCGCAAACATCGCCGAGTTGTCCTTAGCGGTAGCGACTTTTTTACCAGTCGAGATTTCGTTCTGGATGGAAGATAGGTTGCTGTTGATTGACTTCAGAGTCTGCAGCGCAACCATGGCTGCATTGTTCGTCAGGATGCTGGTCATAGCGTTTCCTTGTTAAATGAGGTGCTTTTGCACCAATTGACACTCACCCCCCAGATCGCGGGGATTGAAACGCCTTTCTGACGCCTGCGGCGGCTTGCTCACGCTTGCCCGCGCCACCCAATTTGGACGCGGCGCCACCATCGCCACGATGCCCTAACAGAATGCTAAGCCGGACCGGTCAATTGACCTGAATTTTACATAAATCTGGTGCGTTGGAATTGCTCTAAGCCCGCCGCTCAAGCTTACGCTCCACATGACCTTCGATTGTTCGCTTTTGACCTTTCTCATCATAGGTCTCCAGCGATCGCCGCACTTGTCGTATGGCTGCCAGACGCGCGGCAGTTCTCCGTATCCCGTGTAGCGCGCCATCTAAGAGCGTTTGATTGCGCGCAAACTTTTCCTTGAGTCCCTGCACATTTTGTATGTCGTGGCGGTCCATTTCAGTCAGCGCATCGATCAGCGCTTCCTTCTCGTTCAGTATGTCGCCGATACTGTCGACGTCGCCCTTCAAGAGTACCTGCCGTTCTTTTTCGAGTACCGAGTCCAGTGCCACAATGGCTTGCTGAGCATCACGTGTCATCGCGCATCTCCGTCATATGGCGCAAAATATGTTCGGCCAATCCGATACCACCCGCAGCCGCCATTTTGTCTGCGATTGCCTGACGATAGAAGGACGCAAACTGATCCTCACCCACGCCGCCCGAGAGCGAGTTTTCCTGCGATCCAAAGCCGGAGGCCTTAAGCATTTCGGCCAGAAATGTGGCCTCCAACTTTTCTGCGGCTTGACGCGCTGGGTCTGCGCTGCTTTGAGATGTCGCAGACATCGCTCGATCCGTTTTGGGCAACGAGAGAGTTGGAATGAGTCGTGAAAATTCAGTCACTATTTTTCCTCTAATGCGGTGGATCTTTGGGGTATAAAACCCAATATCGGTAAAGAAGCAGTAACCACCCTCTGAAATGATGCCTGGGCTGAGGAAGAAATCCCGGAGCATTACATGACAAACGCTGTTCAACCTACTGTCGCTCAGGCATCGGTTCCCGTGACTGCTAAAAATTCCACCGCAAAGGTTGGCGACGCTGGCGCGGAAAAACCGCAGGAAAGAGAGTTCTCAAGCTATCTTCAATCTGAACAAGATGCAGGGGCGGCAAGTGATGCGTCGCAAACCGAGCCGTCCGAAACCTCGGAAAGCGGTGATACCGAGACCGAGACAGGCAATCTTGATCAGAAAACGCCGGATAGCGAGAGCATTGTAGATGTATCAGATCCTGCGTTGCCAGCCGAAGGAGAATTTCCAGACGTTGTAACTCTTCCCGATGATGGGGTTCTAAGCGAATCGCTGGAAGCGGAAGTTCAGACAGTTCCAGCGCAGAACCTGTCTGGACCGGTTGAGCAAGGTAAACAACCTGAAGGCCAGAACCGCGAACGGCCGCCTATCGTGTCGAATGAGTCCGCTGCTCAGCAGAACATAGGCACGAGCTATCGCCCGGACTCGAATGAAGGTAACCTTTTGTTGCGAAATTCGGCCGTGTCCGGCGAAAAGACAGTTACGACCGGTCACGTTTCTCCCCACATTTCAAAAGGTCACGCAGCACCAGTCAAAAACGTAGGTGAAATGGCTGCGATGTCGCAGACAAGTCAGGCAACGCTCGAAACTGGGTCGCCGAATGATCTGCGCAAACCTGCGGAAATAGTGTCTCCGACGTCAACGCCGACTGAGTATTTGCCCAGGAGAGATACGGGTCCGATCACAGCACCGCTACAGAATCAGGGCTCTCTATCGATCACTAAGGATGGCAATCGTCACACCGTTGGGAGGTCGGCTCAAACGGACACGATTGCTCCGACCTCCGATCCCAATGGCACGCCTCAAAAGGCTAGCACTTCTGGTCTCTACCAAGTTGCTCTCTCGCAAGGCGCAAACCTGTCCGCACCGACGAAAAACCCCGCGACCAGTCTCGACCTTCGCGGCCAAGGCACGAGTTCTTTTGTGGATGTCGGCGACTATGAATTTTCAGGCCGTTTAGAGCTGCAATCCACCTCAAGATCGCCCGCAACCAGCGTCTCGACCGTGCCAGATTTGCCTAGACATGTCGCTCAGCAACTAAGCACGGCGATGTCGATTTCAGGCGGAAAAACAACAGAAGTCAGCCTGAGACCTGCCGAATTGGGTCGTGTCAGTATTAGTCTGAGTTCCGCGGATTCAGGCCTTGTTGTGACAATCCTTGCAGACCGACCGGAAACACTTGACCTGTTACGGCGGGGTGCGATGCAACTCGCCACCGAATTCACGGATATCGGTTACGGAAGTGTAGAGTTTTCTTTCGGCCAAAGAGCGTCGGACCAATCCAAATCCAATGAAAATGAAAAACGAGAAGGACCAGTCGCAGCCATTCCTGCGGCGTCGGACGAGAATGAAAACAGACCTGTCGTCGCGCCATCTTCGCCCGTTGTAAGGCCGGATCGCGTCGATGTTAGAATTTGACTTTCGGAGATAGACTTATGGTAGATTCAGTCCA
>JBCCNY010000067.1:0-11228 GCA_039025595.1 Pseudomonadota bacterium
GTTCGAGTGAACGACAGCTGATCATTGTTCAAATCCACACCCTTGTTGGATGGTACAGCACCGAAAGGCCCACTTAGTTCTTTGGTTCTATACTCAAACGTTACTTTGTATCCTGCGCCAAGGAAAAGGGCGAGATCCACAGATGCCGGTTGGCGAGAACCCACGGTGCCATCTGAGTTGTTTTCACCTCCAAGCCAGTAACTTCCAACAACACCTGGACGGAATTGCGCGCCTGAATGCGCATTGCAATACGTAAGAATCCCGTTGAATGATGGGTTACCGCCTTCATTTTTCTCATTCTTCCCCTGAATATACATACCGTGCGATCGATTATCGACGGGCATCGGGTACTGAGGTTGTTTGAGATAATCATAGCCGTAGCCAAATCCACATCGGACCGCAGCGAATCCTTCCCAGTGGATGTCGTCTCCGTAGGTGCAAAACACGCCAGATGTCTTGCTGTGACGCGTGTCCCAGGTTTTGTTTTCGTTTAGTCTCTTAGGTGTTTTTTTTCGACTTTCTCTGATGAGAACATTTCTAAAGCAAACGCGCTGCCAACCTTGGCAAGATGTCCCACCGTCTGGCAGATAAACGTTGTCGAGCATAAAGTTATATAAACGATTATGACCGCTCCTGTCTTTTGCGTTGAAACCGCGAAGCGCAACGGAGCGATAAAGGTAGTTGTTGTTAAACCCATCTTGAACCCAACCGCTGCCGAAATTGCCATTATCGAGACGAGGCCGGATGCCGGTTCCGAAAGATGTGATGACGTTTGGGTGTAGTGGAGTCGCCTTGTTCCGAACAGGCCCTTCGGATAGTTTCAAGTCACTATTTTCATAATTGAACCCGCGTTCCACATAGCAAATAAACGGAACGCCTCGATCTTGGCAAAACTTGAGCAGAGTTGCAGCAGCGTCTTCATAAAATGGCTCGGATTCTGTGCCATAAACTGATTGGGTGTATAGATACGCTCCATCTACTCTTTTGCCTTCTGCGGACTCAATTGCGTCTGTCGTCCATCCCAGTTCATGCTTCGTCGTATAAAAAACGCGATGAGTCTCGCTTGGCTCAATAGAAACGTTATCGTCAATTGACAGAGCTCGGAGCATGTAGTGTTTGCCGGCAGCATATGTTTTTTCATAGATCATTTCCGATTTGGTAATGTTGATCGTGCCAACTGCAGTATCTTGCGAAGAATAAGTCACAAGGACATCAAAACTATCATCCTCAGTCACAGTCACATGTGCGGCCTGATAGGTCACACTGAAGTCTTTATTGACCGAAATCCGACCGTGTTTTGGCTGAGCAGTTACTATTACGTCGGCCACACCGTTACCCCAGTCAATGATGAACAGAGAGTTCGCGCCCGCTTGCGCAGATTGCCGCGGGATTGGTGGAAGAGCGCCAGTGTTCGCGGCTTTGGTACT
Source organism: Pseudomonadota bacterium (assembly GCA_039025595.1). Classification (GTDB taxonomy): domain Bacteria; phylum Pseudomonadota; class Alphaproteobacteria; order Rhodobacterales; family Rhodobacteraceae; genus Roseovarius. The sequence goes on from JBCCNY010000067.1 coordinate 1,428, forward strand.
GCTGTCGGATTTCGTTAAATCCGGTGCAAGCAAAGCGGCCGCGGCGGTTGACGAGAATGTTCGGCGAGTGATCATGTCGTATAGTCTGCACGGTCATGGGTATTAGTCCAGAACTTACTGATCAAATGGATGAGTTTGCGCCCTAAAAATAGGGAAAAAGACTCAAGCGGGAGACACGAAACCTTATCACGCATATGTCGGGAAATGGGGCGCGTTGCGGTCTGGAGAAACTGGTGTAAACCACAGGGGATCAGAATTGATAATCTAGGAGTTCCACATCCTGACGATACACGTCTTGTACAATATTGCGGGTCGCAGCTGAATAGACATTTCGGTAGTCTTCGTGATTGGAGGAACGCACGCGCTGCAGCCTGTTGTCTGGTACTCCGAGATTGGAAAAGAGAATTTGGGTATCTGCCTGAATGTTCTCAAACCGGCCAACAAAATCCATCATATGCGTCTTTGAACCAGGCATACAAATCCAGTGGGTTTGAGGTCTAAAATGGTCATATGCTATGACGCTCCTGCGAAAGTTCGCGTCTTGTAGACGCTTCACAAAGTTTTCGAAGTCCGTGTCAAGATAAGTGCGAGCGAATTGTCTGTCGCGCTTGTTTGTCTCGCGACCCTGTACCAGAAAAGAGTAGGTCGAAAACAACCTGTCCCAAGGGTTGCGTACGAAACAACACTTGTAAAAACGCTTGGTCCGGTCAGCGTCAAAGGCTGCGAACTCGGCAATGCTCCGGTGCCCGCCAACCCGTCGCTCGCCGTAGATCGCGGTTTTCAAGCTGGTGCCTGCTGCCTTCGGAACATGCACGAAAATCACTTGCTTTTCCAAGATTTGCGTCTTGAAAGGTGTGCTGTTGGCCATCACACGTGGAAGAGTTGCTTGCAAGACCCATAGAGGCATAACCCTGTAGGCTAAATCCTTGAACCTAGCCTTCATTAAATGCCGTGAGATACTTATCGAACTTCTCCGTCATGGTGGAACGATGCGACAGCTTACGCGTCTAACCGTCTGTGTTTTGCCGTCGCTTCCTCAGAATATTTCAGACCGCACCGACGTCTTTGTCAATGCGTTGTGTCCGATCATTTGGCAACGTGTTTTATATCGTCACAGACGCTCGAAGGCTCTTGATGCAAAACCAAGCTAGTCACTGGGAAAAACACCCAAACGGATCTTTGAATCCTTTAATCATACCAAATTCAATCACCACCGTGTGCTTGCGTTCAACTTACGCGCATATCGTTCCAATTGAGTAGCTACACCGAATTTCTGATCTCCCCATGTTGTGCTTTCGGACTTCACAGAAAAGGACGGTTTGCAACACAAATCTGGTGGAAGCTTACCTACTGTTATGGCGAAAAGCCCAGTGCCAATTGCGTACGGTGTGTTTCCTTTTGCTTAGAACACAGATGCCAGTTTCTGTCTGGCGTTCGCGGAATTGGCTTACCGGCCCATTCAGATGAGCGTGTTTTGGCGATCTACCAAGAGGAAACGATCATATGGACATGTTTGCTGATTATTCTTCTGGTCTGGAAAGCCCGGCCAGCCATGCCTTTGACGCGGTGCCCAGTGATACAAACGATCTGCCCTCCGTCGGGCGTGCGGTCAATGTCGCAACAACAGGGACCGTGCGTTTGACGACAAGTGCTGGCGATACGGTAACGATCACTGTCGTCGCAGGGGTTGCTTTCCCGATTCGAGCAAAACGGGTTTGGGCGACTGGCACGACAGCAACGGGTGTGGTGGTCCTTTTCTGATGATCAGTATTGCAATCAGCATAGGCGCTGACCAGGCGGTTGGTTCCGAGCACCAACCTACTGCCAGTATCGAGGCAGAGAGTTTGCCAGAGGTTGCAAATCCTTTTCCAGGACAAACCGTAATTTCGCTGTTTACCCCGGGTATCTACGCCATCGATGAGGGAGAAATCTCCTCTCAGCTCGCCGAGGCCAGCATAAATGGCAGCGCTTTTTCGGAAGCTGCCATGGGTCAGGTGCTTGAAGCTGTGGATCAAGTTACGGTTCGGGAAATTGTGACCGCTACTGGTGGTCAGGTTGCCTTTTTCCTTGCACCATCCGTTGTGGTGGCAGCAAAGACACCTATCGCATCGGTTGCAATCGTACAGCCGAGTATCGATTTCGGCGATGTCCTGGGCTTGGATGTATCGGCAATTGCCAACGTCTTAGAACCTGGCGATCCACCGCTTGCGATGGAAGACGTCGTGCTGTCCTGGCAGGTTAATGGTGTTACCGCATCAATTGGCGATGTTCTGAGTTTTGGTGACGTGGTCCAAGCGAGAGCGTTCTGGGATCACCCAACAGGTTCTGGAAGCGCAATCAGCGCTGCGCTCACAGTTCCTTTTGCTGAAGCAGCAGAGCTTACAATTGCATTGGCGCAACCTGGCTATAGCGCCGGTAAAGTCCTTTCAGAGGCGGATCTTGTCTGGTCTATCGAGGCGTCAGGTTATCCCGCACTTCAGGGCGATGATGTTATCGCTTCTCTTGAGGTCAATGGGGTAACGGCGGTTCTACCCTACACGGCGCAGGATGGTGACGTGCTGGTTCCCGTGGTGTCAGCGTCTCACAGTGCCGGTCCCATTTCTGTTAGAGGGCAATCCCTCATGGTCTCGACACGCTTCGATGTATTGGGACAGGTTGACGACACGATTGAGGTCGATGGTGCTACAGGAAACCTGACGGTTTCTGTGACAGCGCCCACCGCGATCGCCGGCGTTTTTACACTTGATATTTCCGGCGCTCCGCTCAACATCGCGCAGTTGCAAAATGGTCCGCAGTGCTTCTCAGCGCCAGCTGTTGCGGGCGATGCAGATCCCGATCTCGGCGAGACGATCATCGGGCAGCGTGGTCTTTGGCTCTACGACTTAGATCTCTCTGCGCCAGGACAAAGTTCCTTTTGGCAACGCTCTGAAACGGGCTTAGCTGGATGGTCCAACATCCCCGGTGCGACTGGCGACGATTATGTGATCCAGAGCGCAGATTTAGGAAAGTTTCTGCGCAGGCAGGACATCCTCACGCAACCGGGAACAGGGTCTCGCGCCGCGGCGAGCAACGTGATTTCCGTCCAGGCGACCACAGCGCCGACAGTATCGTTGAACCCTGCCAGCACAACGCTCTTTGCAGGTACAACGGGAACCGTGGCCAGCCTGACCTATGGCGGTGGAGTCGCGGATACGGTGACGCTGACGGGCCCAGATGCCGCGTTTTTCGCGCTGTCTAACGGCAACGCAAGTCTGGATCTGGCAGGCGCGTTGGCGCTCGGCAGCTACAGCGTGACAGTCGAGGTTGCCAATGCAGGTGGTATCAACAGCGACACGTTTACTCTGACGGTTGAGGGCGCGCTGCCGACATACACTGTTTCTCTTGGAGCGCTCACGGCCGGTCAGACATTTGGCGAGCCGGGCTCAGGCGCGGATGTCGAAGCCGTTCTGGGCGGCGCGGCGGGTAATCCGGACGACCCTCTTGCTTGGGAATGCAGTGTCAACAATGGGTCGACTTATGAGGCGCTCATCGAACCTGTTACTGCCCTGGAGGGTCAGGACGTCATCATTCGGATCAGTGACATAGACCACCCCTCGGGTGCGTTTACAGCCATCTCGAACGCCGTCACGGTCAGTTCGGTCGCCACACGCTACGCCGGCGCTCTTTTGAGCGCAGCACAAGAAGGCTTTTCCGACACTTCCGTGTTTGCGGTCACCCCAACACCTGACCCCGCCATTACTGTAACAAATGGTCTGTTGACAGTAGATGGTGGTCAAAGCGCCAGCAAGAACCTCTGGCAAACCGGTTCGGGTCAAGTCGCCGCTGACGTCGGTGATCTTTATTCAATTATTGCGGATTTTGGTCCCATCGCGGGCGGAACTGTTCTCTTGAACACAAACCTGAGTGGTGTGAACGGGTCGTTAGCGGCGCTCACTGGCGGCGAATTTATACGGCAATCCGTTTTCGAGGTAACGGCGCCCGTATCCCAAGTATCTGGTGGTATACGCGCCCTTAACGGTCGATCCTTTACCAGCAGCTCAATTGCCACATTCAGGCTCAACGATCTTCTAGACCTCCCACAAGCGATCTTCTTGTCAATCGGTCAAAGCAATTGGATCGGCAACAGCGCGGGATACGACAAGGCAGACATAGAATATGCGGATGGCTGTCTGTACACACCGTCAATTGTAAATCGCTCAATCGGTGCTGATGATTATCCAAGTGCAGCAGGTGAAATGTTGCCGATGATGGCGATGGAGCCGATGCAGCACCAGACACTGAACCTCGGACAGGGGCCGGGCGCAGAGTTCTGTCGTGAGATACGAGAAGGAATACCCGCTTCGCAGGCGGTGCACTACTTTGCTGGCGCGCGCGCTGCTGCAGGCTTCAAGGATGGTGACCTGTGGGCCGGTTCTTTGGACGGAGGTGGTCAGCCTACTGGAGGGTCATCTTATGTGAAGTGGTGGACGGAAGCCAGAAAGCTCTTTGCCCGTGCGCAAGCTTGGCATCCCGAGAGCTATATCGCAGGCGTGATTGTTTGCGGCGGTGAGAGCGATTTAGGCGGCACCTGGGATGAGGGCAGAAACGCAACTGAAAGCCTGTCAAATCTGTCTAAACTGATTGACGACATTCGGACTGAATGGGGTGCAAACATTCCCGTTGTCATATCTGAAATTGGTTATCAGCCAACGGATACCGGTGTTGCTGAATTCATAGAGGCGCAACAGCAACTTGCGACCGGCTCGGGCAATGCAACTTACGAAAAAAATCTTTGCGCGTATGTTGCGCGGCCCTCAAATTTTGTGCTGACAGACGGCACGCACTACGACGCAGCGACCAATCGACAGCGCGGGCAGGATGCAGCCGCCGCTATGGCCGCATTGATTGCGCAACCCGCTGCGCTGCCTGGCGAAGTACCTGTACTTGCCCCCCTGATTACCGAAAGCCCTGTCGCTGCTGGCGAGGATGAGTTCACTTACACAACAGATTTGATCGCGAGTACGCAGTCGATCGTCACGATTGATAGCGTGCAGATCTCAGACGTGTCCGTGCCGCCGCTGGCAGCGGGGCAAGCGTATATCCAGACGCCAATGAGATTTACACGAACAGGTGACCAGCCCGGAGACACGGTAACCCTCCAGCGACCGGATATGCACCACGATATCGCATCGTTTTCAGAGGCTTGGGAATGGCTTCTTGGTGGTAGCTCAACGGGTAACACGTCTGCCTCTCACGTCTACGGTGACACGGCCTCGGAATTAACTGTGCGCTATCGCGCCTTTGATGGTTCAACTCAAGTTCTTGAGCAAGTTTACACACCGGAGCAGGTCTCGATTACGCCTGTTCCACCGGTTCTAACAAATTCGGCAGCATCGATGGTGCTGGGCACAACACAGAACTTCACGGCTTACCAAGACGAAACGCCGGGAGAGGCTGTGGATGAGGGTTTCAGCCTCGACGATCTGGTTGTCACGTCGGGCGAAGGCACGCTTGTTGAATTTGACGCAAACGGCGTTTTTCGTTTCACAGCGCCTTCCACGACGGACACAACCGTTCTGACAGCGACGATCTCCAACGAGACCGGCGGGCAGGCGACAAAGACGTTCACGATCAACGCAGTGGTAATCACTCAGCTCGATGTCGGACTTAATCAAGCCGAAGATTGGGTACGTAACGAACATGCGTTTGTTCAAGAAAACTGGGTGCCGGCAATCGGCACAGCCGCCATTGAAAATAACCCAAGCGCTCCGGCCGGTATCATCTCTGGTGAATGGGCAGGAGCGACAGGGGATTACAACGTCACTTTGAGAGGTCGCTCCGATGTGGACGGCGAAAACTCACAATGGCAGCTGCGCGTTGCAGGCGTCATTCAACAGAGCTGGTCCGTCAAAACAGTGACAAATCAATTTGAAGATTATGCCACGGGTTCGCCCGTCACTCTGTTCAACGGCGATCTGATTGAAATCCTGATCGATGCGAAGCCTGCAAATGATGGTGGCCTTGCATGGTGCGGCGTTGATCGTGTTACATTCGCCGCTTCGACTGGGGAAGCTTTTGAAGACTTTGGTGTTTTTGTTCAGTCTGAAATGGCCAATGGTGTAGGCAGCGCGGGCGTAGAGCTGCCGTCAGACCCGATTTCTGGAAACTACATCCTAGCCTTTTGCGCGGCGACTGAAACTGATTTGGGGTCGCTGTCATTTGCCGACGGGTGGACGTCTATTGCTAGTCGCCAAGACGCGGATGGTCAAAACCTCGGAATTGCCGCAGCGTACAAAAAATCAAACGGAACTGAAACAGGCAGCCTCAATCCAATCGACTGGAGTGGTAGTTCTGATGAGAGCTACATCATATCTGAGATCCAGGGCGGCGGCTCTGATCTAAGCCTTGTTGGCTCGGCCACCCTTGAAGGTGACAATCCCTCAAACGGGCAGTCAAGCGTGACGCTAAACTTCGATACAGGCGACACGGAACGTGCTGTTGTCTACGCCCACTTTGCCTATCTTTTTCAGAATGCGGGAACCGACTTTGACGATAGCGCCGCACTTGCTGCGGGATGGACACGCCACGAAGGCACGCTCGGCGGCTCGACTGGCGGGGTGGCGGCGACGTGGACCTACAGCAAGCAACTGCTCAACGGCGGCGCGGACAGCATAACTCTGACCATCACCGCTGGCAGCAACACCAATCGACAGCTTTCAGGACTTGGCTACATCATTAGAGGTGTCGCAACATGACAAAACTACGGATTGCACCCGCGTCTCTTCCCGCCTCGGTTGAGCTTAAGCTGACTAATTCCGAGGGGTCGGACACGGAGACAGTCACTTTCACGGCTCCTATTGCGACGATTGACCCACCCGTGGCGAACAATGTGTCTGTATCGGTCCAGGTGGATCAGCAAATCACGATCGATGCGGTGAATGTTGTCGGAAACACGGGCGAAAACCGCGTTGTGAGCTCCATCGGGGAAGTTTCGGGATCTTCTCATGGGGAAACGCCTTCGGTCTCTCAAGATCGTTTTATTACCTTCGTAGCAGGATCCACGGCTGAAGTTGTGTCTTTCACCTACAGCCTTTCAACGGGTGATGGCGGAGTCACAAATGGCGGCATCGATACAGGCACGATCACCATTACCAAAGAGGCGGCTCCGGTTTCGGGCGCGGGTGACTTTGAGATCCAGGTAGCTACGCCTGGGGCAGTAAATCAATGGCAGACGACTGATCCGTCATTGTACGGACCCGCCGGCTTTATGTTCCGCATACCGATGGACAGTGTGGCAGGTTTTAACGTTGAGGATCCCTGGATAGATATTCTCTGGGCTTGGGAATTTGACGACAAACGGTATACAAACCGGATGCAGGCCGAGGATACGGATTTTCCTTGGGATCGCGTTTGGGACGTCGACGGAACTCAATATGTTTGCAGAGGTCCGAAGGTCTATAACTACACGACAGATGTGTTACATGTGACGCCAGCGGTCAAAGAAACTTTGCAGGGCTACCGCCCCAACTTCGGCAGCGTTCGCACCTTTCTGGGCTATGATCTCAATCGAGGATTCGGACCTCGCGCAGCGCATGTGTTTCCTGTCGGGAGCTTTACCGTTCGCTGTACGGCCCACGCCAGAGGGCAGGCACCGGTCACGCGGACAATTAGTCTGACCGTCAAAGACGCCGCGACAGACCACACTAATTATGTGGTGGCGACCGATGGTAACTTTTCCGGCGCACCTTCGGGCAATCAGTATACCAGCATGGACGCGGCTGAGGCCGCTTTCAGGGCCGGATCCAATGGTCAACGCCGTAGACTTCTCTTCAAGCGCGGGCAGACATTCAATGGTGACCAGATTATTTTAAATCAGAATTTGGCGTCTGGCCAGGTTGGCGCATGGGGATCAGGTAAGCCACCCGTGATCAACGCGGGCATTAAGGTGGATGGTCTTGACAACGAAAACTCGATCTGGGGCGTTGACATCTCCCCCGGCTCGTACACTGCTGACGATCCATTCTCGACCAGTCCAAGTGCGGATTGCATCGACAAAGTTCGAGACGGTTGGATTACCGTTTCAGATGTGGAAATGTCGAACTGCTACCACTGCATCAAAATTTCACGTCGAGATAAACAGGGCATTATCTGCCAGGACGCCTTCTGGCATGATTGGAACCGTTTCGGCATGATGAGCAACAACGGATGCGGAACCTATGCGCTTATAGCTGTTGCTGGCTTGCAAAACGTGGATACGATTGTGGGGCCAGTTGAGAATGAGACATCGCCGCCTTTCTACGCTGATCATGGGTTTTTCCGTGCGCCACCTTTGGGTGGTGTGGTTGTTCTCTCTATGATTGACGCGCGCACGATCGGTAATCACTCGAACTACGCCTCGAACCAAAGCGCAAACAATGCCGGTTACTTCCAACCAAACGTGCGCATGGGTCGCGCAACTTCCGGCCTTGGCCCCAGCCCACAAGAAAGCGTGCAGGATCGTATCAGGGGCGAATACGGTACGGGAATGGGATCAGGATCAGCAGGTTCCACTGTAAGGCCGCGTCGATTTCTTTTGGACAAGATCATGTATACGCTTGCGCAACAAGGCGGTGACAGAGTGCTCAACTGCGGCGTAACTGGCCTGACCTTCAGAAACATCCTCGTCAACATCGCCGATACAGAGCGAAACGCGAGTGCGAGATGGTTTGCTCGGGATTCCTCACCCGGAGGAGCGCAGGATGCATCCGAAATGGCAAATTATGGTGTTGACGCCTACAACTGCACATTCATTGATCACCGCGCTGGTGATAACATGAGTACGGACATCGGATTTTTGACAGGAGCAGTCGGCAACGGCACCGCGCAAAACCCGCAATACCGCACACCATTGTATGTAAAGATCGGTAACAATGTCATTTATGCGCCGAATAAGTCGGACCCAACGGAAACGGGTGAGACATCTTTCGACACAATCGAGATATGGCGGACGAAGTACAATGGAGCGCGCTGGCGAACGGCAACGCCCATTCTAACCAGCTATGTCATCCCTAATGGGACGAGCGCATATTATGAGCTAACCAGCCCGTCGCCCACGTCGCTCAATAATAGCTCGGTTGGTAACGGGCAGGGGTCTCGGGTCGCTTTAGATGATTTCTGGGGCAACCTGAGGCAGGGCACAGGCTCTACCAATAAGGGCGCTTTTGACTAAGGGGCTCTATGCTGGGCAAACAGCACGGAACCAGTACACCACACTACACGGGCGGGTACTTTGGTCACCAAAGAAATGGAGCGCCTTGATGTTCTTGTGTCGCGTGACCGCCCGCTTGAGGCGCGACCCGAGGATCTTGGTCGGCGGCTTTACTTGGTGTCAGACACCGCGGCGCAAACTAGATTAAAAGCTACCGACACAAGCCGTCGGTAGTATTTTGTTGCAAGCTTGCCCGCGCCAATGCGTAATCTGTCTTTTATGAACTTACCAAGATGTTCTTTCGGTGGGTTTGTTGTGTCATCGTGCCGATCGTCGGTCACTGGAACCAGTTATGCGCTTTAAGAAACCTGCATGAAGTTTAGCGCGTCGTTGAATTCCTTGTCTGCAGAAAACGGGCAAAAACGAATATACTCGGTGCCGCGCGCGAAGGGGGCAATGGATATTTGAAATCCATTAGCGCCGCGCTGCGCGCGGCATGCATTTAACAAGACATCTGACCCTTCTTTTGCAGATGGCGAAAACGACTTCTGATTTGTTGATTTTCTTTTTGGCGAAAGGTGTCCCTGACGATCATTTCGTCGACGTAGTTCAAGTGATGAAGGAAGTGGTTGTAA
>JBCCNY010000068.1:0-11223 GCA_039025595.1 Pseudomonadota bacterium
CCCAGCCCGGTGAGTGAGACCACACCGACGATGATGCCCGCCGCCCCCATGGCGACCGCGATGCCAACCATGTTGCGTGACCCGGCGATAAAGCCTTCGAGCAGATCGTAAAACCCTTCGCTCCAGCTCACCGACGCCTCATCGCGGAAATGGGCCAGAATGGTTTTTTGAGTGAGCATGATGGCGACCATCACGACGATGGCCCACGATACCGCTAACCCTGGGGAAAGCCGCTGGATCATCAGGCACCAGATCAAAACACCGATCGGCAGCGCAAAATGTAACCCCGCCATCAGGGTTGGTTTGAGCTTTGGAATCTCTACGAGCGGCGCGTTAGGATCATCGATCTCCAGTATGGGGTAGCGCGCGGCAATCTTTAAAAGCCATATGTAGAGGCCAATCATCAGAACGCCCGCTACCGGCGTCGCATAGGCTCCGGCCACCATGCCGAGCCCCGTGGCTACCGCATACACAATGCAGGCTACCACCGCGACGGCACCGAAGCCAAAGAGAAACCGACCGACTGCTTGCAGAAGCGTGCTTTCCTGTACCTTAGCAAGCACAGGCATGTTCGCCTTCACTGCTTCCAAATGAACGATGTAGAAAAGGCCGATGTAGCTGACGATGGCAGGTACGAAGGCGTGGACCACCACCTCAAAATAGGTGATGCCCACGAACTCTGTCATCAGGAACGCAGCAGCACCCATCACGGGCGGCATGATCTGGCCGTTGATCGAGGAAGAGACCTCGATCGCGCCGGCCTTTTCGCCGGAGAACCCGATGCGTTTCATGAGCGGGATGGTGAACGTGCCGGTGGTCACAACATTTGCAATGGCCGACCCGGAGATGAGACCGGTAAGGCCGGATGATACAACTGCAGCTTTGGCGGGCCCGCCGCGCAAATGGCCCAACATCGAAAACGACAACTTGATGAAGAAATTGCCCGCGCCCCCTTTGTCAAGTAGCGCGCCAAAGAGCACGAAGAGGAAAATAAAGCTGTTGGATACACCCAGTGGCAGGCCGAAAACGCCTTCGGTTGTGAGCCACATATGGTCCACATAGCGGTTGAGCGAAAACCCACGATGCGAGATCAAATCAGGGAGCATAGGGCCCACGAACACATAGACGGAAAAGAAGGCCGCCACGATCACCAGTGAAATGCCGAGTACGCGGCGTGTGATCTCAAGCACCAGGATCATGCCGAGGATCGCTGAAACGGTCTCTGCGGTGGTTCTGACTCCGCCTGCGTTCTCCACCACATCGCGATAGAATATCAGGATGTAAAGGGAACACCCCGCCGCCAGAATAGCAAAAATCCAATCATAAAGCGGGATGTATTTGCGCGGTGCCGAGAGGAAGGCCGGGAATGTGAGAAAACCGAGAAAGAGAGCAAAAGCCAGATGGATCGCCCGTTGCTGGCTGTCATCAATCAGGCCGATGCCGGTGGCAAAGGGCAGGGGCGAGGCCATGTAGAGCTGATAGAGCGGCCACAGCAAAGCGACACCCAAAACGATCTTGCGCGTCAGCCCGGATGGATCCCGCGCGCCGGTGTCGTTCTCGGCGATGAGATCGTCCAGTTCCTCTTGATGCGTGTTGTCCATCATTCTGTGCCCCCGCCCGAGCCGCCGTCACAATCAAAAAGAGCGGCCCACTAGAACCGCCCAGTCTTTTGCCATTCAGATCTATTCGATCAAGCCGACTTCTCGGAAATACCGCTCTGCGCCCGGGTGGAAGGGCACGGAGCGGCCATTCACCACGGATCCCTCACGGCTGATATGGGTGTAGAGGGTCGATTGCGCCTTGAAGTCCTCGAAGTTGTCGAAGACGGATTTGACCATGTTATAGATCACCTCTTCGTCGGCGTTGGCAGAGGCCACCAACGTTGCTGCGAGGCCCCACGTGGTGACGTCTGCATCCTGGCCGCGATAGGCATTAGCGGGGATGACCGACTTTGCGTAATACGGGAATTCATCAATCATGGCGTCGATGGTTTCGTCGCTCCACGCCAACACGGAGGCATCGCAAGTGTTTGTGGCTTCAGTGATCGAAGAGGCTGTGATGCCTGTGGTGTAGAAGAACGCGTCGATCTTACCGTCACACAGCGCCTGCGCCTGTTCGCGGGATGTCAGGCGTGTGGCCTGCCCGAAATAGTCTTCGGGAGTCATATCATAGCGCGACAGCGCAAAGCTCATCGTCGCCTCAGTGCCGGAACCGGCGTTGCCGATATTCACGGTCTTGCCTTCGAGCCCTGCAAAATCGCTCAGTTTCGCGTCGGCACGGGCCACAAGATGTGCTGTGTCGAGATGCAGCGAAAAGAGGAAGCGAAGGTCTTCATCCGGGCCCTCATCTTCAAATTTGGAGCTGCCATTGTAGGAATGGAATTGCCAGTCGGACTGCGCAATCGCAACATCCATTTCGCCCGCGCGAATAGAACGCAAATTGGCGACCGAACCACCCGTTGATTCCACCGTGCAACGAATGTTGTGGCCCAGGTCCTTGCGACTTTTGTTAAGCACGTTGCAGATAAAGCCGCCGGTTGGGTAATAACCCCCGCCGATACCGGCCGTGCCGATATTGATGAATTTGCGTTCTTGGGCTGTGGCGCCCGTCGCTGTGACGGCGGCCACGCAAGCCGCGATGGCCAGGTTGGTAAAGCGTTTCATGAAGGTCTCCCTATGTCCACATTTGGGTTTGATGTCGCTCTTACGCGCCTCGTCTTAAAAATGCCGCGACCTCTTTTTGGGTCACTTCAATGTGCTGACGCAGGAGGCGAACGGCAGTATCCATGTCGCGCCGTTCGCATGCCTCGACGATCTGACTGTGTTCGCGCATGGGCCTCTCCAGACCGCTTGCCGTTGTCACCAGAACGCGCAGGTACTTGCCAAGTTTTTCTTGTAGATCGTTGATCATGTTAAGCAGCTGATGGTTGCTGCAGGGTTCATAGAGCATGTGATGAAATCGCACGTTCATCTCGCTCCACTCGGAGACTTCGGTGCGTTTCGCGTAGTCTGACAATAGGTGCCGCATGTCTCGAAAATCGCTCTCGATCATGTTCGGAACAGCGAGTTCGATCGCGCGGCATTCCAGGGCAATGCGAATGTCCAAAAGCTGCAAAATCTCAGCCTCGGAAAATTGGCGGACAGTCGCGCCCTTGTTGCGCTCAAAGGCCACAAGCCGCTCAATTTCCAAACGTCGCAGAGCTTCCCGAACCGGAATCTTGCTAACCCCAAACTGCTTTGCGATCTCATCCTGTCGCAGCGGCATGCCCGCAGACATATCCCCAGACAGGATGCGGGCGCGAAGCTCGTCATAGATCGGATCTGCGGCGCTTTCGGCCATGGCGGTCTCGGTTCAAAATTTTTCGGATTTGATCGTTGCAAATCGTATACTATTTTGTCAACATTTAATACACATCGTTTTTCAACGCGTCCCCGCTGCGCGTCGGCCAAGGAAAATCTTAGGACGCTAAACCATGAAATATGACATCGCGATTATAGGTGGCGGCATTATGGGCAGCGCCGCATCCTATTTTCTGGCCCGATCCGGACAAGCCGGTTCGGTCTGCGTCATCGAACCTGACCCAACCTATAAACATGCAACGACGCCTCAGGGCGCCGGTGGTGTTCGTCAACAATTCAGCGTGGCAGAGAATATAGAGATGTCGCGCTTCAGCTTGAGATTTTACAAGCGCCTTTACGAGGAAATGGCTGACATCCCCGATTTACCTGACCTCAATTTCCGAGAGCAGGGATATCTATTCGTGGTGACGCAGGAGGGCGAAAAAACGCTTCGCTGCAACCAAACACTCCAGTCGTCCCTGGGCGTTCAGGCAAACCTGATGGATTATTCCGAGATGCGCCGTCGTTTTCCCTCCATTGAACGCGACGACATTGTGCTGGGTTGTCACACGCCGGATGATGGTTGGATCGACCCGAATGCAGGCCTTTGGTGCTTTCGGCGTGCGGCGGAGCATTTGGGCGTGCAGTTCTTGAAAGCGCGGGTAATAGGAATAACAGCCAATGAAACAAAGGTGCAGAAACTGCACCTCGACACCGATCAACAGATTGAGGCCGAGTTCTTTGTCAATACGGCCGGTCCATGGGTCGCCCCGTTGGCCGCAATGACCGACGGCACGCTGCCGGTCCAACCTATGTGTCGCGTACAGCATTTCTGGAAATGCGCCCAAGAGGTGGAGCCGCTGCCCCTTGTTAAAGACGAAAGCGGTATGTTCTTCCGTCCAGAGGGTGACGGGTTCGCGGGCGGGCGTCCGAGTTTTGACATTCAGCCGGGCTTTGTCGATGACATCTATTCGGGGTTCTTCGCCAACTACTTTGAAGAGACAATTTGGCCAATGATGGCCGCGCTTGTGCCGAAATTCGAAGCGTTGAAGCTGCAACGCAGCTGGTTTGGCCACTACGCGCAGAACATGCTCGACGGCAATATGATCATCGGAAACTACTCTCCGGGTCATGATAACATTATCACCGCTTGTGGCTTTTCCGGCCATGGCATCATGCATGCACCGGCTGTCGGCCGCGCGCTGTCAGAGCTGGTTTTGAACGGACAATACGTGACCATAGATCTGTCGCGTATGGAGATCGGGCGTGTTCACGATAACGCCCCACTCCTTGAAGTTGGGATCAAGTAGGACTGTCGATGCAATGAGGACATCGCAAGGGAGCGTTATCATCATCGGCGCCGGTATTGTGGGCATCGCGACGGCCTACTATCTCGCCAGAAACCATGGGCGGACGAACATTACGCTCATTGACCGCGATCAACCGATGGCGTTTACCTCCGCTCAATCCGGTGAAAACTATCGCAATTGGTGGCCGCATCCAGCGATGGTGGCTTTCACCAATCGCAGCATCGACTTAATGGAAGATATTGCACGCGACAGCGGCAACCGCATCAATATGAACCGCCGCGGTTACGCCTTGGCCACCCGATCAACCGACATTGAGCCGATGATCCAGCAATTGCATGACGGGTTGCGTGAGACAGCAGATGGTCTGCTGCGCTACCATGAGAGACCCGCCGCCGCCAGCTATCATCCCTTTCACAAACCTGACTGGGAGGGGGTGCCCGATGGCGTGGACATCCTGCGCAATCAAACCCTAATCCGCACGCTTTTTCCCGGCTACGCCGACGATATTCAATCGGTTGTACACATCCGGCGCGGCGGCGACATTAGCGGGCAACAGCTCGGCATGTACATGCTGGACTACCTCAAATCGGTGGGCGCCAAACGCGTGATAGGAGAGGTGTGCAACCTCAACTCTAAAGATGGGTTTCATGTCGACTATGTGTCGCGGGACGGGAACCATCGCTTGCGCGCGGATCAGATCGTCAATGCTGCGGGACCGTTTGCAGACAAGATGGCGTTGATGCTTGGCGTCCATCTACCTGTCTACAACACGTACCAGCAAAAGATTGCCTTTGAGGATCGCGACGCCGCCATTCCACGCGCGTTGCCTTTTTCAATCGATCTGGACGGTCAAAAGATCGACTGGTCCGATGACGAACGCGACATGTTGCTGGACGACCCGACCGTGTCATGGTTGGCTAAGGATATGCCGGGGGCAATCCACTGTCGCCCGGATGGGGGCGATGGGGGCAAATGGGTCAAACTGGGTTGGGCCTATAACGAAGCGGCCACCGAAGCGACTTGGGAACCGCAGCTTGACGACAATTTTCCTGAAATCGTACTGCGCGGTGCGGCGCGTTTGAACCCCGCGCTCAAGGCGTATTACGGTCGGCTGCCACGGGGCGTCCATCACTATGGCGGATGGTACACCATGACCAAAGAGAACTGGCCGCTGATCGGCCAAATGCGCCACGACGGTGCCTTTATGAATTGTGCCCTGTCCGGTTTTGGCACTATGGCGGCCTGCGCTGCAGGCGAGCTTTGCGCTGCGACTATGGTGGACGCAGACTTGCCAGACTATGCGAGTGCACTTTCAGCAGATCGTTACGACAACGCCAAGATGATGGCCGAAATTCGGGCTGCCGACCGAGGCGTGCTCTGACAATGAACATCCTTGTCATAGGCGCCGGGCGCATGGGCGGCGCGTTGCTGAACGGTTGGGCGAATGGCGATGGCCCGAGTGCACGGATCTTTGCGCTCGACCGAAACATCGCATCGGCCTTAGTCCGCTATAACGTGATGCCGGTTTGTAGCGCATACGATTTCCCGCAAGACTTTAGGCCCGATATGATCGTTATCCCCACGAAACCTCAGAAGGTGATTGGGTCAATCCTTAAGGTTGACGGGTTCGTAGGCGCTCGTACAGCCTTGGTGTCCGTGGCTGCAGGCGTGTCTATCGAGACCATTGAAGCGTGAATTGGCGGTCAGGCTGCGTTTGTAAGAGTGATGCCAGACATCGGTGCCAGCGTGGGGCATTCGGTCACGGCTGGCTTTCCCTCGGTCGCAACGGGTCTCGAACAGAAGGACGTGATACGGCACCTTTTCGAGGCGGTTGAATCGTTTAATTGGCTTGAAAAGGAAGACGACTTGCACCTTGTAACCTGCCTTTCGGGAAGCGGTCCCGCCTACTACTTCGCGTTTTGCGAAACCATGATCGCTGCTGCAATCAAAGCCGGGTTAAACGATGACCTGGCCAAAAATCTCTGCGTCGGCACTGCGGTGTGTTCCAGGTAACTGCTAAACGCGGCAGCGGACCCTCGGGTCCTGCGTCAGACAGTGACGAGCCCAAATGGTACGACCACCGCGGGCTTGGAAACCCTGATGGATGACGGCAGGCTCGCTGACCTGGCCGAGCAAACGATCCGAGCAGCCGCACAAAGATCTCGTGAGTTGAGCTAAAGCGTTTTCGGTAGTCTTTATACCAAGACCATCGGCTTTTGCGTTTAACACCCAAAACACGCGGCGGCGAAAGGCAGCGAACGTCGTTTCGGTGCAAACTGGAATTGCTCAGTGACTGGACCGTGAAGGCACGAGCAGGTAATTTCCCGCAGACGAAGTAATGAGTGCTGAGTGCATTTACAGCGTCAAGACACATTAACCGCGTTGGGGTTGTTACTGACTTTCGTTGAGGTGCAACGGGCGGTTCAGAGCCGACCTCGAAAGTGGTCTCCAGATGCTGCTTCCGTAGTCCGCTTTGCTAAAACTGTTTCAGATGGCTGTAACGCTGATCTAGACGACTTTCTGACCACCGTTTCTGGATCTCAGCTTCTGAGCAACCATCGCCTATAGCTTCTGCAAAAGTTGGATAAGTGTCTTGGTCTCCTCATCGGACAGCTCTTTTGCAACATCGTTCACGACATCCGTCAGAACCGTCTTCATCTCTCGGATAAAGTCTTTTCCGAGCTCGGTCACGGAAAGCAAAGTTGCGCGCTTGTCATCTGGGCTGGGCTCGCGCTTTAGAATGCCCTTTGCCTCCAAGTCGCGCGTCAGGCGTGTGAGTTGCGAGTTATCACGGCCCATCGCGGTGGCAAGCACCTGAATCTTGCAAGGCTGCATGCTGTGCAACTGCATAAGAAGTAGACCGCCCATTGGCCCGATACGGCCCGTGTCTACGCTTGGCATTGACTTGTGCATGCGCGCATCAATTTTGCGCATCACGCGATCAAGTTCATGGGCGAGACTATGATTATTGGGCACTCTTGCTGGCCATATATTGGATATTGTCTACTATTAACTATGTTAAGGCGATCGACGGACCGTATCGGTAACCGCGTGTAAACTGAAGGACAGGTTATGGGAAAAGCACTCGTCGTCGTTGGGGGTGGCTATATTGGCGCAGAACTTGCCAAAGGATTGGAAGACACATTTGATGTGACATTGGTGGAGCCGAGGGACGCTTTTGTTCATGCCCCGGCAATGTTGCGCGCGCTGGTGGACGCCTCTGTCCGGGATCGCGCCCTCATCCCGTATGACAAGCTTCTCAGCAAAGGCACCGTCATCAAGGCGAAGGCGACCGGCGTGAAATCAAACGCTGTTCTGGTCGGGGAAGACGAAGTTCCCGCGGACTACATCGTTCTCGCCACCGGAGCGTCAAATGGGGGTATTTTCAAACCGGGAGATGAAAGTATCAAGGCGTTTCGCGAAGCGCAGTCCCGGGTCAGCAATGAAATCAAAAGAGCCGAACGCATCGTTATTGTCGGCGCAGGCGCGGTGGGGACTGAGCTTGCTGGTGAGATCGCTCATGCGTTTCCAGATAAATCGCTTACTCTCGTATCTGCAGATGCAGCGCTTTTTCCGGAACTCCCGGCGAAGCTTGGCTCGGGTCTTTTGAAACGCCTGAGCGCCATGGGGGTTGATGTTATCCTCGGGACCCGCGTGTCTGATCTGCAAAGCACGACAGAGCCATATGCAGGCACCGTCACCCTGAGCGATCGGCGTCAGATTGAAGCCGACTTAGTCATCCCGGCTATTGGGTCACAGCCACAAACAGCTCTGTTCGACAGCTTGCCCGATGTCACACGCGGACCTGACGGGCGTGTGAAAGTGGATGGCTACATGCGGCCCTCTTCGCTGCCCAACGTTTTCGCTGCGGGCGACGCCGTAGATGCCGGTGATCTGATGACAATCGTCGCGACAAGCCGCCAACAGCCGTGGCTTGCAACCATCTTAAAAGCCCTTGCGGCGGGTAAAAACCTGGAAAGTCAAAAACGCTACAGCCCTTGGGGCAAGGCGCCGATCCTCGTGCCACTGGGACCCCAACGCGGCAACTCTTTTCTCATCATTGCCACATTTGGTGATTGGGTGACACGGGCGGCGAAGGGAAAGGATCTGTTTATCTCGAAGTACCGGAAATTATTGGGATATTCCTAATCGCGTTGACGAATACAGATCAGGTTCTAACTCTCCATTAATTGGACAATATCCAATATTAGGAGAGGCACCGATGCTCGATTTCATCCGCAAGGTTGTAAGCTCAGGCACCAACAAGCATTACCAGAAAATTCCATTCACCCCAATTCAGACTGAAATCACTGTAGAGAACTTAGAAGTTGACGGTCATATCCCGCCTGAACTTTCCGGGCTCTATGTCCGCAATGGACCCAACACCGCCGGGCCCACTGGGCCGCATCAGCATTACTTCAGCGGTGATGGGATGGTGCATGGCGTCCACATCGAAGCAGGTCAGGCAAAGTGGTATCGCAACCGATTTGTCCGCAGCGGTGACGTGCCCAAAAAGCTCGCGGTACCAGATCCTGGTGGCCCGGTTACCAACGGCCTCGACGTGTCTCCAAATACGAATGTGGTGCAGTTTGCAGATCGGCTCTATGCCACCATCGAGGCTGGAGCCAGTATGGTCGAGATCACCCGCCAGCTTGAGACAGTCGCCCGTTCTGATCTCAGTGGTACGTTAGAGTATGGCTTTACCGGGCATCACAAGATCGACCCGGTGGATCACGACATACATGCTGTAACCTATTCATCCAAGATCGGAGCAAATGCGGTATACCAGCGGCTTAGCCCCGAGGGTCACATGCTCAATCAAATCACAATTCCGCTGAGCGGGATGACCCAGATACACGACATGTCGATCACCGAACACTATGCAATCGTTCTTGATCTCAGCGTCGTGTTTAGCCCTTGGGCGCTTTTGAAAACGACGTTGCCGATCAAATGGGATGGCAAAAAGCCTGCTCGGATTGGTGTGATCCCCAAGGGCGGTCAAGCCGATGACATTCGCTGGTTCGATGTCGCACCGTGCTATGCCTACCACACAATGAACGCCTACGAGACAGAGGGCGGCGATGTGATCCTCGACGTAAGCCGCTACCAAAGGGCGAGCGAGAAAGACATGTATGGGCCTCTTGGAGATACTGAAGCCACTATCGAACGCTGGGTCTTACCAATGTCTGGGTCGGGCAAAGAAGCCTACGAAGAGCGCATCTTTGATCTGCCCCTCGACTTTCCCAAGATTGCACCGTCGGTTGAGGGTCGCGCCTATCGCTATGGTTATGCTGTTGAGGCAACGCTTGATCCGTCATTTGATAAGGCTGTAAAGCTCGATTTTAAAACCGGCGACGTTCAGTACCAGAGCTTTGAAGGCGGAATGTCGTCAGAGATGACCTTTATCCCGCGTGGACCCGCCGAAGATGAAGGTTGGCTCATGGGTTTTGTGTTTCAACCAAGAGTCCAGCGTTCCCGACTGATCATCATGGATGCGCAACGCTTTGACGAAGATCCAATCGCGAGCATCTGGATACCCGACCAATACGTGCCTATCGGCACACATGGCGGCTGGTTTCCAGACTAAGCGCAGGAGGTCTAAAGCGCTCGACTTGAACTCCGTACGGATACACGATCGCATTTCTGTTTGTGCTTGCAGGACGATTTTATTGTTTGAGCGGGATGCTGGGCGCAAAAGAGGTTAAACCCTGCACAAGTTCATAGGTCGTTCGAAAACGGCCAAAGTGTTAAACAGATTTCTACCGGCGGCATCAAAAAAACAATCCCGGTCCGGTATGTCAGTTGCAAACACAATGGTCTTCGACGAATAGCGCAGGCCAATCTAACCAAAAGCGTCGGACCGTCCGCATGTGACGGCCCGAAGCTGACTATAACGCCTTTTTTCACTGCTGCAGCGCGGCTTCGCCAAACCGGCCATTCGCTTTAGGCAAGTTTTCAGAATTAGATTAAAGGCCAAGTTTGCAGACAAAATAGTCATTGCTTTAGTCCAATGAGAGGTGTGCTTCACAAAGGTTTACTTCGCGAGGAAACTGACGGTCCAAACGGTTAAAATGACCGCGGCTGCAGACGTTTGCCGCAAAGCATACGGATCAATCACACATGCCGGAAAGACAAAAGACAAAGACTTCAACGGCGTCAAAGGAGATTGAACGAGATGCAAGTGGTTTATGCTTCACGCCTGACCCGGCGGCAGAAGTCTCCGTACTACAGACGGATCGAGGGGTTTTGCTGATGCGTTGCGCACCAAGAGAGCCAGCTTCGCCGTTTCCTCTAGCTCTTCCATTGCGTAGACAGTGTTTTCGATGTCTCCGCCAGCGACGACAGGGCCGTGGTTGGCCAGAAGAACGGCTGTTCGCTTTCCTCTAAGACCCCGGACCGCCTCTCCCATTTCCGGCGCGCCCGGCAAGAAGAACGGCAACAGCTTCACTTTGCCAAGGCGCATTAGGGAGTAAGGCGTTAGGTGCGGGAGCGCATCATCAGGATCAACGTCCGGAAGCATCGAGAGCGCGGTGGCGTGGGTCGAGTGTAGATGGACGACTGCCTTGGTTTCGGCG
>JBCCNY010000069.1:0-11216 GCA_039025595.1 Pseudomonadota bacterium
TGATTTAATCAGGGCAATTGCTTTGTTAGAAGCAACGATTGATTTCGCAGATGAAGAGGTTCCTGAAGATGTCACGCCAGAAGTGACAGATATTGTCGACCGTGTATTGGTTAAACTGGGTAAAGAGCTATCAGGATTTGCCGTTTCAGAGAGAATTCGCTCGGGATTTGAGGTTGCGATTGTTGGTGCCCCAAATGTAGGAAAATCTACTCTTTTGAATGCTTTAGCGGGTCGCGAGGCCGCAATCACATCTTCTTTGGCGGGAACAACCCGTGATGTTATCGAAGTTAGAATGGACTTAAAGGGCGTCCCGATAACTCTTCTTGATACGGCGGGTATGCGTAGCCCGACAGATGAAATAGAAAAACTTGGAATAGTGCGCGCGAAAGAAAGAGCGGAGAGAGCAGATTTAAGAATCTTTTTATCATTGCCGGGAGAAGCACCTGACATTTCGCTGCGCTCCGAGGATATTGTTCTGATCGGAAAGTCCGACGTTAACATGGGGTATCCAGATTCGGTCTCGGGCTTGACCGGTGAGGGCATACCGGAACTATTGGACAGATTGACAGTGTATTTTGAAGAGCGTGTGCCAGAAGCGGGTCTGGCGATTCGAGACCGACACAAACGGTCAATAGAAGAAGCCTCGCAGCAACTGGAAACGGCCCAGTCTTTCCTCCTGGATAGCAGAAAAGACGTCGAAGTAATCGCAGAGTATGTCAGAAGGGCAGTTATCAGCCTTGATTCAATTGTCGGAAGGTTCGATATCGAGGCCGTATTGGACGAAATTTTCTCATCTTTTTGCCTTGGCAAATGAGGAGTGTTTCACGTGAAACAATTTGATGTTCTGGTTATCGGCGCAGGACATGCGGGTACAGAAGCCGCCCATGCGGCCGCACGCCTAAACGCGTCTACTGCGCTGATCACTCTTTCAAGGGATTCAATAGGAGTAATGTCGTGCAACCCGGCCATCGGTGGCTTGGGGAAAGGGCACCTTGTAAGAGAGATCGACGCACTGGACGGTGTGATGGGGCGCATTGCTGATGAGGCCGGTATACAGTTTCGTCTGCTCAATCGCAGGAAAGGGCCAGCTGTTCAGGGCCCGCGCACGCAAGCTGACCGTAAAATCTATCGACTGGCTATGCAGAAAGCTATCCGCGATCAGTCCAATATCGATACTATCGAGGGAGAAGCGGTCGACTTTCTATTCGAGAATGGCCGAGTGGTTGGGGCAATTCTCAGTGATGGCTCGGAAATTCGAGCGACCAAAACGATTTTAACGACAGGAACCTTTCTTCGGGGGGTTATCCATATCGGTGATCGTTCCTTCCCGGGCGGTCGGATGGGAGACCGTCCAGCCAATGAAATGGGAGGACGTATTGATGAAATGGGTCTTCCGCTTGGACGGTTGAAGACCGGCACACCTCCTCGCCTGGATGGAAAGACGATTGATTGGGATTTACTAAGTTGGCAAGCGCCAGATGATGATCCGGCACTATTCTCCTTCTTGTCGACAAGCCCAAAAGCGAAACAAATCTCTTGTGGTATTACGCATACCAACTCTCAGACACACGATATTATTGAGACGAATTTGACGCGATCAGCCATGTATGGTGGCCACATCGATGGGGTTGGACCGAGATACTGTCCCTCAATAGAGGATAAAATCGTTCGTTTTCCAGATAAGCAATCGCATCAGATCTTTCTGGAACCAGAGAGTTTAAGCGATGACGTCATTTATCCAAACGGTATATCCACATCTTTACCAGAGGATGTGCAAGAGGCGTATGTTCGCTCCATTCATGGCTTGAGAAATGTGAAAATTCTACAACCAGGTTACGCGATTGAATACGATTACGTGGACCCGCGTGCACTGCGCGCCACGCTGGAGATCAAGAATCAGCCAGGGCTCTACCTTGCAGGTCAGATTAACGGGACAACGGGATACGAGGAGGCAGCGGCACAAGGCCTTGTGGCAGGATTGAACGCAGCGAGCGATGCATTGGGACAACCGCCCATCACTTTCACGAGGCGCGATAGCTATATCGGTGTTATGATTGATGATCTTGTCACCCGCGGCGTATCAGAGCCGTATCGGATGTTTACCTCGCGAGCCGAGTTCCGGTTATCCCTTCGTGCAGACAATGCAGATCAGAGGCTCACACCACTGGGCATCCGGATTGGATGTGTCGGGGATGAACGGAGGGCTGCCTTCGACGAGAAAATGGATCGTCTTGAAACCGCGCGATCACACCTGAAACAAACGACATTCACGCCAAAAGACCTCACATTGGCAGGTCATTTGGTCAATCAGGACGGCTCCCGGCGCAGCGCGTATCAGCTTTTGGCTTTTCCGGACTTTGATTTCGCGGCTCTCATTGATTTGGACCCAGAATTTGAAAAAGTAGATGCAGAAACTCAAAACCAGCTATCTCGAGAAGCGCTATATGAGAATTATATTGAGCGTCAGCAAAGAGATGTTGAGCGCCTGACCCGTGATGAGGGTCAGATTATTCCAGATTGGTTTGATTACACCGTACTTGATGGCCTATCAAACGAGCTCCGAACTAAACTGCTTGCATCTCAGCCAGAAAACTTGGGGCAGGCCTCGCGCATCGATGGAATGACCCCGGCGGCGCTCACGCTCATTTTGGCGGCGCTCAAAAGAGAAAAGAGGGAAAGAGCGGCGTGCCAGCGCTCCCAGGCCTGAATGTTTCACGTGAAACAATCGAGCGACTCTTGCTTTACCAACGACTTGTTGAGAAATGGAATCCTCGAATAAATCTCGTTTCTCGCGAGACTCTTGGGGATATCTGGCAGCGGCACTTTGTTGATTCCGCGCAGCTCTTCCAGAACGTAAAAAACAGGACTTTTCATTGGGTTGATCTTGGGTCTGGTGCCGGTTTCCCAGGTTTGGTTATTGCAATTCTTGCCCATGAGACAGGCGTTCCTGCCCGTGTAACACTCGTCGAAAGCGACGCGCGTAAGGCGGTTTTCCTAAAGACGGTTCTTAGAGAAACCGGCGTAAAAGCGCGTGTCATTCGCGACCGCATAGAGAATATTGATCCTTTAGGGGCCGATGTTCTGTCTGCTCGAGCGCTCGCTGAATTGACGATATTACTCGGTTACGCAGCCCAGCACCTCAGCACCGACGGGTTAGCTTTATTTCCAAAGGGGAAAAACTGGCGCAAAGAGGTTGAAGACGCGCAATCGAAGTGGTGTTTCGAATGTGAAATTGATAGAAGTAGCACCAACCCAAATTCTGTCATTCTTCGAGTAAAAGGAGTGATACTTGTCTGATCCGACACGCTCCCAAGCAACAAAAATAGTAGCAATAGCGAACCAAAAAGGTGGCGTTGGAAAAACGACGACCGCGATAAATCTCGGTGCTGCCCTTTCAGATCTGGGTCAGCGCGTTCTTCTTGTGGACCTTGATCCTCAGGGTAACGCATCTACCGGCTTGGGAATCGAAGCAGATGACAGAGATTTTACGACCTATGACTTATTACTCGAAGAGGTCGAGTTGCGGCGCGTGATACTTCGAACGACGCATGACAACCTTTTTATTGTTCCATCAACGGTTGATCTGAGTTCTGCGGATATGGAGCTTGTTGCAAATGAAAAACGAAGCTTTTTGCTTTTTGATGCGTTGCGGCAGCCAGAGATGGATGCGTTTGGTTTTGATTTCATCCTGATCGATTGTCCGCCCTCGCTTAACCTCCTGACTGTAAATGCCATGGTTGCCGCACATTCTGTTCTGGTGCCCCTGCAATCAGAATTCTTCGCTCTCGAGGGCCTTTCCCAATTGATGCTCACCTTGCGCGAGGTGCGTGAAACGGCAAATCCTGATTTACGGATCGAAGGAGTCGTTTTGACAATGTTTGATGGGCGCAACAATTTGTCTGCTCAAGTGGAAGAGGACGCTCGAGAGAATCTTGGCGCGCTGGTATTTCGAACAAGAATTCCCCGCAATGTCAGATTGAGTGAGGCGCCGTCTTTTGCGCTTCCGGTGCTGGATTACGACCCTTCTTCCAAGGGAGCACTTGCGTATCGGGATCTTGCTGAAGAAATGCTGAATAATAATGCGCAACGCGCAGCATGAGGGCGTAAGAGATGGGCGATAAAAAAGCGAAGAGAGGCTTGGGACGTGGGCTGTCGGCATTGATGTCGGACGTGACAGAAGCCTCTGGCACAAATGACGTCAGTCCAAAGAACCCGGATCGTTTGGTTCCCATAGAGCAAGTTGAACCCAACCCTGATCAACCGCGCCGTCTCTTCGATCAAGAAAAGCTCGACGATCTTGCCCAATCGATAAGAGAAAAGGGGATCATTCAACCACTCATAGTCAGACCACATCCGAGCAAACAAGACTCGTTTGAAATTGTGGCAGGCGAACGGCGTTGGCGTGCGGCGCAGCGAGCCCAGATCCATGAAATTCCAGTGATAATCCGTCAGTTCGACGATACCGAGACTTTAGAGATCGCAATTATAGAGAACATTCAGCGATCCGATTTGAATCCTGTTGAAGAAGCCGCTGGTTACGCGCAACTCATGCAGAGATTTGGGCATACGCAAGATAAACTGGCCTCAGCGCTCGGAAAAAGTAGAAGTCATATTGCCAATTTTGTCCGGCTGCTGTCGCTGCCGGATGAGGTCCAGGATTTGGTACGCAAGGGTGATCTGTCATCCGGTCATGCACGAGCGCTGATTACATCTGAAGATCCAGTGAAGCTCGCACAGGAGATCATCCGGAAGGGATTGTCGGTGCGGGAAACGGAGAACTTGGTTCGCCAAACGACAGCTCCGAAGATTGAAAAAGCGCCTCGCTCGGATGAACCTGCCAGCAAAGACGCAGATACCAAGCTTTTAGAGGGTGACCTTACCGCGACACTCGGTATGCCAGTTGCTGTGAAGCATAAACCGGGCAATTCCGGCGGTGTAGTCTCTATTTCGTATAGTGATTTTGATCAGCTAGATGATCTGTGCCGGATCCTGACATCAAACCAGATGGAGGGCTAATCGGTTCGTGATCGGGCAGCAAGTTTGCGATCACAGCGTTGAGAACGACGCGACCTTTCTGCGTGGCCTTTATTCGGTCATTTTCTAGGGTGACCATACCAAGATCAACCATTGATCCAACGGCTTCCATAGCTAGGGGATAACCGGCAAGCTTGGTAAAACGGGACAAGCTCAATCCTTCAGATAGCCGCATAGTCATAAGCATGTATTCCTGAGCTTGTTCTGTCTGCGCGATAACGTGGCGAGAAATTTCCGAATTGGACTGATCGACAGATTTGAGCCAGCGTTCGGGATTCTTGACCGTCTCTGTGGCGTATCGTCTCCCGTCAATTGTCACGCGACCATGTGCGCCGGGACCGATCCCGATAAAATCGCCATACCGCCAATAGATCAGGTTGTGGCGAGAGGCTGCCCCGGGTTTGGCATGGTTAGAGACTTCGTAGGCTGAGTAGCCGGCAGAATCGCAGATATCCTGAGTGAGATCATACATTTCTGCGGCGCGATCCTCGTCTGGTAGACCACGCAAAGCTCCGCGATCATAACGAGCGCCAAACACTGTTCCGGGTTCTATCGTCAATTGATATAATGACAAATGATCAACCGCCATGTCGATCGCTTCTGATAACTCTTCCCGCCAGTCTTCGGCGGTTTGATTCTGCCGCGCATACATCAGGTCAAAACTAACGCGATTAAAATTTTTCTTTGCAATATCAAAAGCTTGTCTAGCATCACGTGTCGAATGCAAGCGTCCTAGCCTCTGTAGGTCATGATCGTTCAAAGCCTGCACGCCCATGGAGATCCGGTTAACCCCCGCTTGTGCGAAAGCCTCGAATCTTCGAGCCTCGACGGATGTCGGATTTGCCTCCAGAGTGATTTCGAGATCGTTAGCCGGGGACCAGTGAGACTTGATGCGTTCAAGAACGGCGAAAACTGTATCCGGCTCCATCAAGCTGGGTGTGCCGCCACCGAAAAAAACGGAGTTTAGAACCCGGCCCGGCACCACTGCCGCGTAGCGATCAATCTCAGCCAAATATGCTGCCGTCCATTTTGCATGATTAACTCCTGCCGTGACGAAAGAGTTAAAGTCGCAATAAGGACATTTCGCCTCACAAAATGGCCAATGGAGGTAGATTCCAAATCCACCCTCGCGCCAGTCCTCGTCATCCAAGACAGGTCTCAACAAATTGCTTCAGTGCATCTGCGCGATGGCTGATCTTGTTCTTTTCCCAGCGATCCATCTCACCATATGTCTGATCATATCCGTAGGGCTGGAAGATGGGGTCATAGCCGTGGCCGTTTGTGCCGCGCATCGGCCAGACAATCTGACCTTCCGCAATCCCGTTAAAAACGGTTTTGTTGCCGTCCGGCCAAGCGAGAGCGAGTGTACAACAAAACCGCGCATGCCAAGGCGGTGCCGCACGTGTTTGAGAAATCCACTCATACGCCCGCTGCATCGCAAGAGTGAAATCACGACCAGATGATGTTTCAGACCAGTCTGCTGTGTACACACCCGGTGCCCCGGCGAGTGCCTCGATCTCCAGACCGCTGTCATCGGCAAGCGCGGGTAAATTGGTCGCAAGAGCCGCTGCACGCGCTTTCAACGTCGCATTTTCAGCAAAGGTTGCACCGGTTTCCGCAGGCTCCTCGAGTTTATGCTCCGCAGCACCACTGACCAAGATCTTGTATGGATCAAGAAGTGCGGCAATTTCATCCAACTTTCCGCCATTATGCGTGGCCACAAGAAGCTTGGTGCTGTTCAGCTTACGCACCAGTGGCGGCCTTTTGCGCGGCGACCAACTCCGTGATGCCCTTTTCGGCGAGATCTATCAACTGGTCGAGTTGCGAGCGGCTGAAAGTCGTACCTTCCGCGCTCATCTGGACTTCGATCAACTGTCCGCTCCCGGTCATCACGAAGTTGCCATCCATACCCGCGTCGCTGTCTTCTGGATAGTCAAGATCTAGAACTGGCTGACCCGCGTATAGGCCGCAGCTAACAGCCGCAATCGGGCTCAAAAGTGGGTCGCTGGTGACATCACCGGATTTTAACAACTGATTTGCGGCAAGCCGGAGCGCGACCCAACCTCCCGTGATCGAGGCACAGCGCGTGCCGCCATCGGCCTGGATTACATCGCAGTCGATGGTGATTTGACGCTCGCCCAGGGCGACACGGTCCAGACCTGCGCGCAAGCTGCGCCCGATGAGGCGTTGAATTTCGACAGTGCGACCGCCTTGCTTCCCGGCGCTGGCTTCCCTACGCATACGTGTGGTCGTGGATCGGGGCAGCATTCCGTATTCCGCCGTGACCCAACCCAAACCGGTGCCCTTGATAAACGGAGGTACGCGGTCCTCAATCGTTGCGGTGCACAGAACATGCGTGTCACCGATCTTGATGAGGCAAGATCCTTCGGCATGTTTGGTTACAGCTGTTTCGATCGAAACAGTCCGCATTTCATTTAACTCTCTGCCGGACGGTCGCATCTTTACTCTCCATGTTATTATGTTCGGCATAGTCCTCGCACGGTCCTGATAGCAAGCCCGATTGACCTTTTGTCTTGACCGAATTTTATTCTGAGCAATCCATATGAGTGGAAGGCCCGAACAAAAAGATGACGCTATCACCACCGGCCGGTGACAACGCCAGTATGAGACCATGACGGAAGAGCATCATATTCTGGATGAACTGAATGACCGATCGCGGGAGGTGTTTCGGCGTGTGGTCGAGGGATACCTCGCGACAGGTGATCCTGTCGGATCTCGCAGTCTCACGCGGGATATGAGCGAGAAAGTGTCCGCGGCGACCATTCGAAACGTGATGCAGGATCTTGAGTATCTTGGATTGCTAGACAGTCCGCATGTTTCAGCTGGTCGGGTACCAACGCAGTCCGGTCTACGGATGTTTGTGGATGGACTCTTGGAAGTGGGGGATCTTCAGTCGGGCGATCGCGAAATGATTGATGCCACGCTCGGCTCCAACTCAGAAGATGTTACAGGTGCCCTCGACCGGATTGGATCAGCGCTATCTGGTGTCACGAAAGGCGCATCGCTCGTTCTTGCACCCAAACATGAGGCACCGATTAAGCATATCGAGTTCGTCAGTCTTGCACAGGATCGTGCTCTCGTGGTTCTGGTCTTTGCAGATGGAAATGTTGAGAACAGGATCTTCCATCCACCTCCAGGTCAAACGCCCAGTTCCATGCGTGAGGCGGCCAATTTTCTGAATGCGTTGATTGATGGAAAGACGCTTGGCGATCTTCGGGGTACAATTTCGCGTGAAATCAATCAGCGCCGTCAGGAAATCGATACTTTAGCCCAACAATTGGTTGAAAGCGGTATAGCTGTCTGGGACGAGGCCGCAGACAGCTATGAGCGCTTGATCGTGCGGGGGCGTTCTAACCTGCTCAATGACGACATTCCGGAAGAAGATCTGGACCGAATAAAGGTTCTTTTTGACGATCTTGAACGCAAGCGAGACATCGCGGAATTCCTTGATCTCACGGATTCCGGAGAGGGTGTGCGCATTTTTATTGGCTCAGAGAACAAACTTTTCTCACTTTCGGGTTCCTCTTTGGTTGTCTCCCCATATATGAACGCTGATCGGAAGATTGTTGGCGCGGTCGGTGTCATCGGACCCACGCGCCTGAATTATGGACGAATAGTACCTATTGTGGATTACACGGCCCAGATCGTGGGCAAGCTGATCGCGGATAGAAAGTAGAAGGGCAGCCATGTCGCAGTCGAAAGAAGAACAGTTCCTCGATGATATCGAAGCGGCCGAAGCAGAAGAGCAGGCCATTCTCGACGATGAGCCCTTAACACCTGAGGCTGAAATCGAAGAATTGCGCGCCGAGAGAGATGCACTTCAGGACAAATTCATGCGAGCGTTGGCTGATGCCGAGAATGCCAGAAAGCGGGCGCAGAAAGATCGGACAGAGGCAGAAAACTACGGTGGATCACGATTAGCGCGCGATATGCTGCCCGTTCATGACAATCTGCGTCGTGCGATGGGATCCGTTACCGAGGCCCAAAAAGAGGCGGCGAGTGCATTGATCGAAGGGGTTGAGCTGACCTTGCGGGAATTGCTGAACGTCTTTTCAAAGCACGGGATCACCGTGATTGACCCACAGGTCGGTGATAAATTCGATCCTCAGCATCACGAAGCGATGTTTGAGGCGCCGCTTCCGGGCACTCAATCTGGTGAAATTATCCAAGTGTCGGCTCAAGGCTTTATGTTGCACGATCGGGTCCTTCGCCCGGCACAGGTGGGTGTATCCTCCAATCCGGGTTAAACTGCACGCGCTGGGGGCGAGCCGCTTAATCGCGTTCTTCCAGCAAGTCTCGCAACTCGTAGATGAGATCGAGAGCCTCGCGAGGGCTGAGCTCATCCGGAAGGACATCTTTCAGACGTACTGCGATGGCCGAGGGCGTTGATGGATCTTGTGTCGATCTCGCGGCAGGCGCAGCGGAAAAAAGCGGCAGATCGTCGACAAAGGTGGCACGTTTTCCGTCGCCCTCACGCTCGCCCCTTTCCAGCGCATCAAGCACGACCTTCGCGCGATCAATAACAGCAGGCGGTAAACCCGCGAGCCGCGCCACCTGCACCCCATAGCTGCGATCGGCGGCGCCGCGTCGCACTTCATGCAGGAAAATCACTTCACCCTCAAATTCCTTCACCGTAACCGTGGCGTTTTCGAGCCGGGCCAGCTTTTCCGAAAGACGCGTCATCTCGTGGTAATGCGTGGCAAAGAGTGCACGGCAGCGGTTCGTTTCATGCAAGTGTTCAAGCGTGGCCCAGGCGATGCTCAGCCCGTCATAGGTGGCGGTTCCCCGGCCGATTTCGTCAAGAATGACCAGCGCTCGATCCCCGGCTTGATTGAGGATCGCTGCCGTCTCCACCATTTCAACCATGAAAGTAGACCGTCCGCGCGCCAGATCGTCAGAGGCACCCACGCGGCTAAACAGTTGGTTCACCTGACCGATATGAGCACGCCTTGCCGGCACGAAGCTACCGGTCTGTGCCAGCAGAACAATCAGCGCGTTCTGCCTCAGAAACGTCGACTTCCCCGCCATGTTGGGACCGGTCAGAAGCCAGATATCTGAGTTTTCCCCGAGGCTCAGGTCATTGGCAATGAAGGACCCTGTGCCCTGGCTTCGCATGGCATGTTCCACGACAGGATGTCGCCCAGCCTCTATGTTGATCGCGCGGCTTGTATCGACAACCGGGCGACACCAATTCTCTTCGCGAGCGAGCCTGGCGAAAGCGCATACAACGTCAAGCTCTGCCAGCGCGAGTGCCATTCGGGAAACCGCGTTTGATTCTGACAAAACGGCCTCTTTCAAGCTGAAATAGTGCCTTTTTTCGATATCCAGCGCACGACCACCCGCATTCAGAATCCGGGTTTCCAGCTCGCTCAGCGCAGCGGTGGTAAAGCGCAATTGGTTAGCCGTGGTTTGACGGTGTCGAAAGGTGTCGCTGAGCGGCGGCGCTAGCATCTTGTCGGCATGCGTGGCCGTCACCTCGACGAAGTACCCTAAAACAGTGTTGTATTTTATTTTTAGGCTCTGGATACCCGTCTCTATGGCGAGATCGCCTTGCATACCTGCGATGATGCCGCGCCCTTCGTCGCGAAGCCTCTTCGCCTCATCCAGCTCGCTGTCGTAACCATCGGCGATGAACCCGCCGTCGCGCGCAAGAACCGGTGGTTCAGCAACGAGGGCTTTGTCCAGCAGGTTTTGCAAGTCGCTGTCCTGTGCGATCTGTGCCACGATTTCAGAGAGCAGAACAGGTAGCTCTCGATCCAAAATCTGGACAGACAGAGCCTGTGCCTGTTCCAGACCGTTCCGTATGGCGGCCAAGTCTCTTGGTCCACCCCGGTCCAAAGCCAGTCGAGACAGGGCCCTGTCTAGATCTGGGACCTGACTCAAACTGCCGCGTATCTGATCAAGCGTCCCGGTTTCTCTGTTCATGTAGTCCACAGCGTCGAGCCGGTCGCGGATGAGCTCGATGTCGCAGCTGGGGCTGGCAATCCGGGTTTCGAGTAGGCGCCCGCCTCCTGCGGTGAGCGTCCGGTCCACGCTTGCCAGAAGCGAACCGGCCCGACCGCCGGATAACGCGCGGGTCAGTTCGAGGTTGCGCCGCGTGGCGGCATCGATCTGCATGACATCTGTCTGGGTCTCTTGCACTGGTGCCCGCAACATCGGCA
>JBCCNY010000070.1:0-10937 GCA_039025595.1 Pseudomonadota bacterium
CCCGACATCGACGTCACCCCCTGTTTTTCGTCCCACTCCGTCAGTTCTGCACCCAGCGTCGCTACCCGCGCGTGATCATAGGCTGGCATCGCCAGAACATCGGCCAGTTTGACGTTTCCCCACTTCATGGCAACGATATCAGCGCCCGGATTGATCGGATGTATGGCCTCGGCCACCTGGCGCAGTTTTTCCATGGGCACGCGGTCCATCTTGCTTAGAAGGATGCGATTGGCGAACATGATTTGTTCGGCCAGCAGGTTTTCGATGCCCCGGTTTCCGCTGGCGAGATGGCGGGAGGCGGCGGGAAGAATGGCCCGACCCAGATCGTAATCCATGGCAAGCGTCACGGTATCCACCACCGATAAAAACCCATGAAGCGCGATATCATCATGCACCCGGATCGCCTCGAGCAGGGGCCAGGGGTGGGTGCTGCCCGATGTTTCGACGAGAATATGAGTGGCCGCGGCGCTGTGGAACTGGGCCACGGCCTCTGAGAACCGGGTAAGCCCCTCTGGCCCGCTGATACTGCCCGCCGGAATGGAGACGAAACGCGTATCCTCCCGCGACATGACCTCAGAGCTGTCGAGGATGCGGCCATCGACGTCGAGCGTGCTCATCTCGTTGACGATCACAGCCAATCGCAGATCGGGATGGCTGCGCGCCTGAACCAACAGGCTTTGCAGCAGGGTTGTCTTACCGGCGCCCAGAAATCCGTTCAGAATAGTGACGGGAAGAGGTGCCGCCATGCGGATTACGCGCCGAGCTTTTCCTGGGCCTCACGAAACCAGGCCAATGTGCGCGTCAGATGCGCCTCACCATATTGCTCTATGAATTTCTGGGTATGATGATCGTTGGTGTCCTGAAGCGCTTCGATCCGCTCAGCTACGTAGTCTGGCGTAAGCGGGATGCCGCATTCCACAGTGATGCAATGCTCCCATTCTTGATAGCTCTGGGGGATGACAGGCATGGATCTCTCGCGCTCGGAATGGTTTCGACGGGCAGGCGCAGAACAGGTCTGCTCGCGGGTATAAGTGTAACAGTATTACTTTCAGGTAGGTCTCAACCCTTGCCTTTAATGTCAAGGCTCAGCTGCCGACCGGTGGAAACCAAGTCAGCGAGGAATGGTGTAACGAGATGAGCACCCGTCCGTCCAGCTTGTGATAAGCAAAGGTATAATCGGCCCGCGTGGCATTCCCCTCGCCATCCACAAAAGTGTAGTGCCCCATATCTTTGTATCCCAACCCCCCAGCTTTCAGAATGGGCCCAACCGCGCTTTGGAACTCGACGGTTTTCCAGCCGCGTTTGAGAAAACCCTCATCCTGCGGGTAGTCCGGATCGCCGCCCACAAAATAAGAGCGCGCGCCGTCGCGGTCGAGCCGGATCACATCCGCCAAAGTGGGTTTGAACAGGAGAGGCTCGTCGGGATCGCCGAAATCGTAGAGCGCCAGAAGGTTCTCCACGTCCTGTTCGGTGACGTATTTGGCCCAGGCGCGTTGTGCGGCAACCACTTCGGCCTTGGTCATGGGTTGGAAATTGCGGTCTGAAATGGCTTTTTCTCCCTCTCGCAACGCATCATAAGCCCCGGTCCGCGTGGGATAACAGACCAGCGCACTGGCAAAAATACCCAAAACAGCGTTTTGAATTCAATGACTCGGGTTGGTTTTGTAGGCCAGCGGCAGATACCCTGTCGTGGCGGACTGGAGGCTTGAGCCACGCGCCGGAACCCGGGGCCGATCACTTGACGTAGCGTCGCGGCTTTGTGTCTGGATCCAATGTGCTGTCTGCGACCTCTTTCGTCGGTTGCGTTGGCTTCTGCCGGATGAAATGCTGGTGTAGTTCGACATAGCATTGGCACTGAGTAAACAGCGCCACGTTCAGGGGAGTGGGCGACATGCAGATGTTCAATATGGGGGGTGTGCCGCCCATCACGTTCGGCGCCGGACGCATCGCGAAAGTGCCCGATCTCGTGGAGAATCTCGGCGGTGGTCCGGTTTTCATCGTGGCCGACGAAATCCTCGCAGAGCTTGGCGTTACTGAACGGTTAACCGCGGCACTGGCTGCGCAAGAAACACCCTGTGTTGTAGCAGCAGTGATTGCAGGTGAGCCAAAAGACACACTGGTTGACGATCTCTGCGCACAGGTGAGGAACGCGGGATCCACAGTCGTGATTGGTCTTGGCGGTGGCGCGGCAATGGATGCCGCCAAGCTTGTCGCCGCGATCGCCCGGTCTGGTCGACCGGCCGCCGATTACGCATTGGCTGCACGGGCCTTGCCGTCCGATAGGCTTGCCTCCATCGCTATCCCGACAACGGCGGGGACGGGTTCTGAGGTGACGCGAACCTCGATCGTATCGACATCCGGAGGCATCAAAAACTGGTACTGGGGTGAAGAACTTATGTTCAGCCAGGCGGTGCTCGATCCGGAACTGACATTGAGCCTGCCTGCGCACTTGACGGCCTGGACGGGTATTGATGCCGTGGCCCATGCGCTCGAGGGGTCGACGGCGGCGTCGACCAGTCCGGCGGGTCTGCTTTATGGGTTGGAGGCGCTGCGACTTCTGGTTGATGCGTTGCCGTGTGCAGTGAACGATGGCACGGATCTCGAGGCGCGCGGTCGGGTCTTGTGGGGGAGCACATTGGCGGGGTTCGCGCTCCATAATTGTAACACGCATATGGGCCACAACATCAGTCACGCGCTTGGTTCTTTGGCGCGCGTGCATCATGGGCTGGCCACGGGTTTGGCGCTCGAGGTCAGTCTTCCCTGGCTTGTTGCCCGTCCCGAAGGCGCAGAAAACTACGCCCGCGCCGCCGAGGCGCTCGGTGAAGCAGCCTCTGCAGAGGCGCTGCCGGTCGCGTTCTCGAAGCTCATGCGCGCATGCGAAATCCCGGCTCGGATGCCAAGTGAATGCTCAGGCGTGACCGCTGTTGCATTGGCAGAACTCATGAAGAGCGACGCCAATCACGGTATGTCGCAGAATGCCGCCTGCTCCATAAGTGATGAATCTCTCGATGAAATCGCTGCGCTGATGACAAATTTGCCGCTGGAAAGTGCTGCAGCCTGAAATTGGGTTTCGGCGCAGATCTCTGTACGCCTTGAGCGTACTGCCTGGGTTGCAGACCTTTTGAACGCCCCGAACGGCGACAGTTAGGTGAACACGCTCGCTGTGCGGGCTATGTATGGATCACCGAAAGGAGAGATCGCCATGCCCGAAGTTACGCCTCTCAAAAACACGCCTCCCGAGGACGCGCCTTTATGGCAATGGAGCGCGACCGAGATCGCAGCGGCCACGCGAGCAGGTCGGAGGAGTGTCACAGAGGTAACAGAGGCGGCGCTTGCGCGGATGGAAGAGGTCAACCCGTCGCTCAACGCCGTGGTCGAGCCGCTTGCCGAGGCAGCCCGCGCGCAAGCGCAATCCCTCGATAATAGCGATGCGGCGAAGGGGCCTTTGCACGGCGTACCCGTCACGATCAAGGTGAACGTGGATCAGGAAGGTTGTGCCACGACAAACGGTGTCGCTGCTTTCAAGGACGTGATCGCATCCTCAGACGCACCGCTCGTGCGTCATCTCAAATCTGCGGGCGCGGTTTTGATCGGGCGCACGAACACGCCGGAATTCTCGTTTCGAGCCGATACCGATAACCCGCTTTATGGTCGGACTTTCAACCCCTGGGGTCGCCATATTTCGGCCGGTGGCTCATCAGGCGGGGCAGGGGCGGCGGTCATGGCCGGGATCGGCGCTCTGGCGCATGGCAATGATATCGGTGGCTCGCTGCGCTTTCCGGCCTCTGCCAATGGTGCGGTCACGGTCAAACCGGGACTGGGGCGCGTGCCGGTCTGGAACAGTTCGCAGACCACCGAGCGAGGCTTGCTGGCGCAACTCATGTCGGTTCAGGGTTTGATTGTGCGCGAAGCAGCGGATCTGCACCTTGCTATGCCTGTCATGGTTAAGCCGGATCCGCTTGATCCGTTCCATGTCCCGCTGCCCTGGCGCGGCGAAAACCTGACGCCGCCGATCCGCGTCGCCGTATCCCGCGATGATCTGGGTTTCGGCCTGCACCCGGATGTGGCGCGGGCCTTGGACAATGCCGCAAGTGCCCTGTCTGAGGCCGGATACATCGTGGAGGATGTCGAGCCCCCGCTTGCTCTGGAGATCGGCGAGGCGGGCTACCGCGCCTTGATGGGTGAGGTCAAAGCACTTTTGGACTCCGACATCCGAACATACGGCTCAAAGACGCTCAATGCGATTTTTGACCAGTACTACCGTGCTTTTCCACCGCCTGCGGGCTCTGAACTTCTAAAGCTGCTGGCAAAACGCACCTACTATGCGCGATGCTGGTCTTTGTTCTTGGAAGACTATCCGCTGGTTTTGACGCCCTTGCTGCTCAAACCCTACTTTTCCGCCGGACGCGATGCCGAGGGCACGGACGGTGTACAAGAGGCTTTGGGGGGGTCGCACTGGTCCTTCATCATGAATTTCCTCGGGTTGCCAGCGGGCAATATGCCCACCCATGTCGCAGAGCTTGAAACCGGGCCACAGCCAATCGGTGTTCAGATCGCAGGACGTCGCTGGCGGGAGGATCTGATTGTCGATGCCATGACCGCGATAGAGGCGCATATGCCGCAGGTCTGTCATAGGCTTTGGACGCATATGTCCTAAGCGTTGACGACGTTGCCCATAAGAGGTCGAGCGCTTGTATCACCCTTTGCCAGAACGGATGGTAGGCATGGAAAATTCCGTTTCTGATCTCGGCAGTGAGGGGTGAGTTGGCTTGCAATTTGTTACTATGTAGCATAGGAAAATGGCAGTATTCTGTGCGAGGGGCTGATGGGAAAACGCGGCGAAAAAATGCAGGCCGAGGTATTGGATGCCCTTAAAGTCTCTGAGGCACCGATGTCAGCCTATGAGATCCTCGCAGCTTTGCGCGGGGCACACCCCAAAATTGCACCAACGACTGTTTATCGGGCTCTCAAGGCGTTGTTAGAGCATGGTCGCATTCACCGCCTTGAATCTCTCAACGCCTATATGACCTGCCAGCACCTCCACACGGATGATGCGGCCCATCCCCATCAATCGGTTCTGTCGATCTGCGATGATTGCGGCGCGGTCGACGAGAGTGAGGCACCGGAATTGCTGGCATCTTTGGGGGACATGTTGGTTAAAACCGGATTTCAGCCGCAACGGCACGTGATCGAGGTTCATGGGCGGTGCGCGGATTGCGGCCCGGAGCGTTCCGTCAGATGAAGCAAAATAGTCGGAAGGTTGGCCTGCTTCTTGTTGGGGCGGGACAAAGGCTACTGGTGGCGATGATTATCGTCGCGGCTTTGTGGGCCGGGTTTTTCTGGGCAACCTCGTCGCCGGGAGCGCTTTGATGGGGGCGCTTGCCTTTAAGGATCTGACGTTGGGATATGATAGTCTCCCGGCCGTACATCACCTTGACACGGAGATCGAAGCTGGAAGCTTGACGGCTATCGTTGGACCAAATGGCGCTGGTAAGTCCACGCTGTTGAAAGGTATCACCGGCGCGCTTTCTCCAAGTGAGGGACGCGTGACCCTGGCGGGTTTGACGCGCAATGATATCGGCTATTTGCCTCAGCAGGCGGATATCGACCGGAGCTTTCCGATGTCGGTTATCGACCTCGTTGCCATGGGGCTTTGGCGTGAAATTGGCGCTTTTGGTTGGCTGGGGCGTGCGCAGCGAGATCGCGTGCGCGCGGCCATCGCCGCTGTTGGACTTACCGGATTTGAACGACGGCCAATCGGGTCGCTCTCGGGCGGTCAGATGCAGCGCGCACTTTTTGCGCGGCTCCTTTTGCAGGACTCGCAGCTTGTTCTTTTGGATGAGCCGTTCACCGCGATTGATATGCGCACGATGTCTGATCTTCTTGGCGTGGTGCGCGCCTGGCACGATGAGGGCCGGACGGTGATCGCAGTATTGCATGACCATGAGATCGTGCATGCGCATTTTCCGCAAACGCTTATTCTCGCGCGTGAGCTTGTGGCGCATGGACCCACCGCGCAGGTGCTCACATCAGAGAACAATGCGCGGGCGCGCGCGATGTGTGAGGCCTGCGCCAGCATGCCCCATATCTGCGGGAAGTCCGCTGCATGATCTGGGACACGATCTTTGCGCCTTTTGCGGAATTCGCTTTCATGCGCCGCGCGTTGCTGGGGTGTCTGGCCATTGCAGTGGGGTCCACGCCTGTGGGTGTGTTTCTGATGCTTCGTCGGATGAGCCTGACTGGCGATGCGATGGCGCATGCCATTTTGCCGGGTGCTGCGGTCGGATTTCTGATCTCGGGCCTGTCGCTTGGGGCTATGACCATTGGTGGGTTGGTGGCGGGCATGATCGTGGCACTTGGATCCGGGCTGGTCTCTCGGATGACCGCCTTGCGGGAGGATGCAAGCCTCGCGGCTTTCTACCTGATTTCACTCGCCGTCGGCGTTCTGATCGTGTCGACACGCGGCAGCAATGTCGACCTGATGCATGTGCTCTTCGGCACGGTTCTGGCCCTTGATAATGCAGCATTGGTACTTCTGTGTTCAATCGCAAGCCTGTCCGTTCTGACCATCGCGCTTTTGTTCCGCCCGCTTGTACTGGAATGCGCAGACCCACAATTTCTGCGTTCGGTCAGCGGGTTAAGCGCGATCACGCATTTTGTTTTTCTGAGTCTTGTTGTTGTAAACCTTGTCGCGGGCTTTCATGCGCTGGGCACGCTCATGGCGGTAGGGATAATGATCCTGCCCGCCGCTGCCGCCCGGTTTTGGGCCGCTGCAATTGGCAGCCTGATCCTTGTCGCCGCTCTGATCGCGATCATCGCCAGCGTTTCCGGTCTGCTTTTATCCTATCACTACAGCCTGCCATCCGGTCCAGCGATTATCCTGGCGGCCGGAATTATCTATCTGCTGTCGGTCTTTTTTGGCTCGGTCGGGGGGATCGTCACCCAAGCTCTGCCGCGCCGTCATATCGAAACCTGAGAGGGAAATCATGTCTTCGCGTCGAACACTTCTGAAATCCGCAACAGCTCTTGTCGCGGCCTCCTTTGCTCTGTCTGGCCCAGTCTTTGCCGAGGAGCCGATCCCGGTGGTCGCGACCTTCTCGATCCTTGGCGATATGGTCGAACGGATCGGCGGCGATCATATTGAACTGACCACACTGGTCGGGCCTGACGGCGATGCCCATGTCTATCAGCCAACACCGCAGGCGGCCGCAGCGGTGGCCGAGGCGGATATTCTATTTATCAACGGTTTGGAGTTTGAGGGTTGGCTAGAGCGCCTGGCCGAGGCCGCCGCATTCGATGGGTCTCTGGTTGTTGCGACCACGGGGCTCGAACCGATTGCCTTCGATGAGCACGGCGATCACGACGATCATGATGATCACGACGACCACGACGATCATGCGGGGCACGACCACGCCGAGAAGGAAGCCGGTCACGACGACCACGACCATGATCACGAACATGATCACGACCACGCGGAAAAAGAAGCCGGTGATGACGACCACGGACATGACCACGCAGATGAGCATGCCGGTCATGACGACCATGAGGATCACGGCGACGACCATGCCGGGCACGATCATGGTGCCTTTGATCCGCATGCCTGGCAGAGCATTGAGAATGCAATCATTTACGTAGATAACATTGCGGCGGGCCTGGCACAGGCAGATCCGGAAAACGCCTCTGTCTACTACGCCAATCGTTCGGAATATGTGGCCGAGCTTGAAGCGCTCGAGGTCGAGGTGGACGCGATGATAGCTACCATCCCGGCCGAACGTCGCACGATTGTCACCTCGCATGACGCCTTCGGGTATATGGCTGCCCATTACGGTCTGGAGTTCAAAGCACCGCAGGGTCTGAGCACCGCGAGCGAGGCCTCTGCGGCAGATGTGGCCGAGCTTATTACGCAGATCAAGGACGAAGGCATTTCTGCCGTTTTCGTCGAAACAATCACGGACAACAGACTGATCCAGCAAATCGCCGATGAAACTGGCGCGATCGTTGGTGGGACGCTCTATTCGGACGCATTGTCAAACAAGGACGGGCCAGCGGCCACCTATATAGACATGATTCGCCATAATGCTGCGACGCTGTCGCAAGCCTTGGGGTCGTAAGACTGGGCGTGAGGCACCGAAACTGGCAGTCTACAGAAAATCATTGAGGAACGGTCTCTTGAAGGCCGTTCTTCAAGCATCAATTGACGGATGAAAGACTGCACTTTCTTACCGCGCTGTCGTCACCGATAACCACATGCCGTCCGCTGGGCGCAATGTGAACCACATTTGAGGACGGGGCGCGTACCCTGGGGGTAGGCCAAAATCATACCGCGCAATCAGGGAGGCAAGTAAAATCTTGGCCTCCTGCAGCGCAAGCGCGGTCCCAATGCAGATGCGCGAACCGCCGCCAAAGGGCAGATAGGCATAGCGATGCCGGCCTTCGGCCCGCTCTGGTAGGAAACGATCTGGGTCGAAGACATCGGGACTGTCCCAAAGTGCGCGGTGACGGTGCATCGCGTGAATGGGCAGGATCACCGTCATGCCCGCTTTCACAGGTGTTCCGACCAGCTCATCATCTTCGAGTGCCTTTCGGGTCAGAAATCCCGCCGGCGCGTATAGCCGAAGCGCCTCGTTGATCACGCGTCCTGTCAGCGGAAGATGCGCCAGATCAGTGTGGGAGGCCGTGCCGCGTTGGCCCAGAGCTGCATTTACCTCATCGCGCAAACGGGTCTGCACGTTGCGGTCGAACGCCAGGAGATAGAGTGCCCAAGTGAGCGTCAATGCGGTGGTTTCATGTCCGGCAAACAGAAAACCCAGAAGATTATTGCGCACCATCAAACGGTCTAGCCCATCGCCCGTATCGGGATCACCCTCAAGCATCAGGTCTAGCAAATCAGGGGGATCCGAAGGGCCCCGTTCGAGACGCGCCGCAATCACCCGATCGGCCATGCGATCCATCTTTAGCCGGGAGCTATCGATCAGTTCAAAGGGTCGAGGCACGACATTGGGCACGCCAAGTAGGTCGAAAATGGAGATGCGTCCCTGCGTTGCGATGAAACTATCCACTGCCTGTTGCAAACCGTTGCGGTCCACGGCATCGCGACCTGACAGGACAAGGTCGCAGATAATGTCGCATGTGGCGGCCTGCATCTGAGGAAAGAGATCCATCGGCGCTTTCCCGTCTCGAGCGGCTTCGATGCGCTCTAGCATGTCACACGCGGCATCCGTCATGATATGAGCGGCATTTTCCATTGCTCGAGCTGCGAAAACCGGTGCGAAGACACGCCGTTGGCGGCGCGCGCTTTCACCCTCAGAGACGATCAGGTTGGTTCCCCGACGCGGACGCATCAGACGTTTCAGTATCTCGTTTTTCGGGTAGGCATCGACCCGGTCTTTTAGCACGCGCTCCATAGCAGCCGGATCGGTTATCATGATCCAACCTGCTCGTTTGCCACCCGTCAGGACGGGCTCGTGATAGGCGCGCTCCGGGATCAATTCGAGCACGTTGCGCCGTGCGATGCGATAACTCGCCCAAAGGCCGGGCGCATAAGGGAGACCCGGTATGGAAACGGGCTGTTTTGTGTTTACGAGTTCGGTCTTGTCGAGTGCCATGCTCCAGCCCCTCTCCAACGTGCCTTATCCGAAGACGTAGCGACGTGGCCGACCTTTCAACCGGCCACTCTGTCGCGGTATCGTTTGGCATGCGAAAGGCTCTGACCTTTCAAGCAGGCGTTTCGATGAGATATGTTGTGTCTATGCGCTGTCTCTACGCTCTGCACAGGCAAAGGCTAAGGCGCAGTCGGGGGCGAGATGCGTGGCCTGATGCACGTTCTATTGCACGTTTTGTTCGTCGTCGGCGGTGACAAGGGTTTGCCCGTTGCGCCTTCGCGAGACTAGGCAGAGCCCGGCAGCTGCGCCGGCCCCTCGACATAGGTGGTTTCGGACAGATAGCCGTAATCCTTCGCCTCTGTCTCCAGACCGCTCTCGATAGAGGCGCGCTCGCTTTGCCGACGGTTGTTCGATTTTCCATTAAACCGACGACGGCTTGGCTATAATCGAACGCATGGATCCATCCGTGTTTTCGTCGGCCATCTTCAATCTCCTTCCATTGGAACTGAGCAGAAAGTTCGGCCTGATCTGAGATAGTTGGTGGGGCAGTGCCTGTTCCGCGTCCTGTGGCTGACTGGATTCAGTACACCCGTTTGTCTAAAGACCACGTCTCGTAACTCTGGCGGCATCTTGTAAACGAGGATACTGGATTGGCGATCAGGTGCTCGCGGGTTTGTACATCAGGCGGTCGATTGTAAGAATCAGCTCTTGTTTTGAAAATGGTTTTGTCATCACGGGATGACGGCTCGTCAAAGCGCTTTGCACGTTCGAAGCGTCCTGCGGATAGCCGGAGATAAGCAGAATCGAGACCGACGGGTGTTCGAGCTCCACCTTTCGAGCGAGATCAACGCCCTGCAGTCTTCCGGGCATAATAATATCCGAGATCAGCAGATCATACTTTTCGGACGTTTGAAGCTCTGCCCAGGCTGCATCGCCGCTGTTCACCCGGTAAACCGAGTGCCCAGCCGCTTCGAGTTGGCCAATGAGGACGCGGGCAATACTATCCTCGTCTTCCGCCAGCAAAATCCGGCATGTGGCTGGCGTCGGCCTTACTTTGGTTGCCGCTGCGGGTCTGACGATAGGGTCTGTCTTTGCGACCGGAAAGAAAAGGTTCAGTGAGGTGCCAACACCCGGTTCA
Source organism: Pseudomonadota bacterium (assembly GCA_039025595.1). Lineage (GTDB taxonomy): Bacteria > Pseudomonadota > Alphaproteobacteria > Rhodobacterales > Rhodobacteraceae > Roseovarius. The sequence continues at coordinate 10,741 of JBCCNY010000070.1, forward strand.
CTCTCGATCAGGCATGTACCACCGGATTGTTGGCAAAAACCAAGAACCGAAGACAACCCAAGCCCTGACCCTTCCGCGGCGGGTTTTGTTGTGAAGAAGGGTTCGAACACATGATCGACGATCTCGGGCGCCATGCCCGATCCGGTATCGGTTATGGTTACTTTGACATAGTGACCCGGGATGAGACCGCAGTTCCG
>JBCCNY010000071.1:0-10776 GCA_039025595.1 Pseudomonadota bacterium
CGGATCGGACAGGACGAGCACGCCGATCAACCCCAGCAACAGCGAAAGAAGACCCGTAAGGCTGATCCTGTCCCCCAGCACGACCAACCCCACAATCGCCGTCTGGATTACTTCGGTTTTCTTGAAGGTAATGCCCACCGCAAAGTTACGTTGGGCAAAAAGCAGGACAACAAACCACGTGGCCAGGATCTGCGCGAGACCGCCACTGAGCGCATAAATCCAGAACAAAGTTCCAGGCAGCGGCACGTCCGCCCCAAAAATCATGATTGTCAATATAGCTACCAGAGCCGCGAAGGGCGCGGCATAGGCAAATCGGGCGAAGGTCGCCCCGAGGGCGCTCAACCGACCCATGCTAAGCCGTTTTTGCAGCATGAAACGCAACGTTTGAAAAAACGCCGCCATCACGGAAAGGAGGATCCAGGGCTCCATCGTGCGCTCGATTAAGGAGGTGTTAACTCGGGCTTAGTGCCCTGAACTCACCTCTTCCGCCAGAGCGGATGTGCCACCGGCTCTTTGCCGCGCCAGAAATACCGGGCAAACACCTCTGCATAGGAGCGATAATAATAACCCTCGTTGCGTCGCAGGTATCCGTCGCGGTTTTGCGCCCAAATGCCGGGCAGATTGTACCACGCCACCCGGGGATGCGCGTGATGAACAGCGTGTAAGTTATTATTGAGGAAAATGAACGCCAGCGGCCCGCGATCCTCGATGACTACGGTTCTACCGTTGGCGCGCTCATGGGCGCGGTGCTCCAGAAAGGTGCGGATCTTCAGAATTGAGAGCGCGCCATAGCATGAAAAGAGATAGGCCCAGAGCGGCATCGGCGCGGTGGCCAGCACCATCAGTACAATGAGCGCCGCTGGAATTTGAATGAGCCAGGCGTTGCGCACCGAACGATCTCCTGACCGCATGGCCGCAATATCTCCGCGAACGAAGGCAAACAGCGCAATGGCAGGGCCGAGGATTAGCCGTCCTGCCAGTGTGTTGTTGGCGGTCAAGATGGCCTGCATCAGGGGCGAAAGCTGCGCCCAGACCTCTGGGTCGAGATAACAGGTTTCCGGATCGTCGTAAGGATCTGTCAGGCGCGAATCCACGTGATGCGCCAGATGAAGATCACGAAACCGGCGATAAGGGATAACCAGACCGAGGGCTGGAAAGAGAAGCGCTTCGTTGAGCTTTTCGTTTTGGAACGGATGTCCGTGAACGGCCTCGTGGGTCAGCGAGGAATGTAAAGCAATGACCGCCATGCCCGAAAGTACGGCGACCGGGATAGAGACGGCCGCGAGACCAAAAACCGTGATGCCCCAGCTCAGGTAGCACCCGGTCAAGAGCAGCAGCGTCGGCCATTCGACCGATCTCTCATTCTTCAATACGCCTTGAGTTGCGCCGACTTCCTGCGCAGGTGGTTCCGTTTCCATAAAGGCTCCCCAATCTGCGACGAGCCTAAAGCGCCAAGTCGCGCAGGATAATTCCGAATTTGATTAACAAATCACACGTACGATGATTATATGAAACATATGAGGAAAAAAATCGACAAACGGGATCGCGCGGACTTGTTTCGAAGGCGGCTCAACACCGCCCTGGGTGAGAGCGGGCTGAGCCAGAGCGCGCTGGCCCGCGCGGTGGGTGTTGACCGCTCGACCATTTCTCAACTGCTCGCGGGTCAGACCGCTCGTTTGCCCAATGCGCAGGTCGTTGGGGAGTGTGCGGCGTCTTTGGGTGTTTCGGCCGATTGGTTGCTCGGCCTGACCGACCGGCCGGAAACCGCTGCGGACCTCATCGCCAATACGCTATCCATCACGGAAGCGCCACGGGCGCTGGTAGACGAACAGATCATTACCTGGCATCGCGAAGCTGCCGGTTTCAAGATCCGTCATGTGCCTGCGGCTTTGCCGGACATGCTGAAAACCCGCGACATGCTGATCTGGGAATATGCGCCGCATCTGGGTCGGTCGATTGCGCAGGCAATCGGCGCCGCGCAGGACCGTCTGACATGGATGCGGGATACACAATCCGATTACGAAATCGCGCTACCACTTTACGAGATGCACAGCTTCATCGCGGGCGAGGGCTATTACCGCGGGCTGCCGGAAAAAACCCGGATAGAACAAATCTCTTACCTGTTGGAATTGTCTGACCAGCTCTATCCCCGCCTGCGGCTCTATCTTTTTGACGCGCGCCGGCTCTATTCAGCGCCGATCACACTCTTTGGGCCCAAGCTGGCCGTGTTGTTTGTCGGCCAGAACTATTTTGCGTTTCGCGACACCGAACGGATTGGCGCGCTGACCGCGCATTTCGACAATCTGGTGCGGGAAGCTTTCGTGACCGCCCGTGATCTGCCAGACCATGTCCGGGGGCTCTGGACGCGCGGGGCACGGTAATAATTTTTTGTCAGATCGAACGTCGAAGTCGATTGCGTTAATAGGGCATCGGATGCGCCCGATGTATTGCGTCAATTTCATTGCAAAGCTCATCGGACAATTCCAGCTCGGCCGCCCCGATGGCGAGATCCAGTTGATCGAGCGAGGTTGCGCCAAAGATCGGGATACACGGAAATGGGCGCCGCATGCACCAGGCCAGCGCCATTTGGGCGAGGTTGACGTCATGTTTGTCTGCGAGCGCGGCATAAGCCTCCACCGCGTCCTGCGCGCGGGGCGTATTGCGTCCCCCAAGATCGTTACTGATCGCCATGCGCGATCCTTCAGGCACAGCACCGCCGCGATACTTCCCGGTCAGAAGGCCGGTGGCCAGCGGCGAAAAGGCAAGCAGATCCACCTCTTCGTTATGGCTCAGCTCCGCCATATCCGTGTCATAGAGCCGGTAGAGCAAGGAATATTCGTTCTGGACAGAGGCCACGCGTGGGGCGCCTGTCACCTGCGCCAGACGCAGCCATTCGGACGTGCCCCAGGTGCTTTCATTAGACAGGCCAAAGGAACGGATCGTCCCGCGCGCGACTTCTTTGGTCAGAGCGTCAAGCGCCTCTTCCATATGGGCCAGCGTCTCTGCACGGTTCTGACCAGATGGATCATAGTGCCAATTCTGGCGGAACGCATAGCTGCCCCGGTTGGGCCAGTGAAACTGGTAGAGGTCGATCACATCGGTCTGCAAGCGCTTCAGCGAGCTCTCAATTGTCGCGGGGATCGTGCCCGCGCTGATTGGCGCACCATCTCGTACATAACGAAGCCCTTCGCCTGAATGTTTCGTGGCAATGACAACATCATGCCGCCGTCCGGTGCGCGCGAGCCATGTGCCGATTATTTCCTCGGTGCGTCCGATCGTGTCGCCCCGGATCGGATTGACGGGATACATTTCCGCCGTGTCGATAAAATCCAAACCGCGCTCCAGCGCATAATCGATTTGCGCATGCCCTTCGGCTTCGGTGTTCTGACTGCCCCAGGTCATGGATCCCAAGCAAAGCGCGCTCACATCGATTCCACTGCGTCCCAGCTGTTTGCGCTGCACGTTGTCGTCCTTCTTTTTGTGTTCAGCACAAGGTTTAGCGGAGGCTGCGGTGGCGTCCACCGGATTTTGCGAATTGAGAACATTTAGAGAACATTTATATTTGTCACATGGATATCAGCGCTCTCGCCCGCACCGGAACACCTGTCCACCCGCCCCTGCCTGTGCTGGACAATATAGCGCTGGCAAAGGGCCGTGTGCATGAGATTTGTGGCGCGTCCCGACATGTTCTGGCCCTGCTGGTGGCGGCGGCCACAAAGGGGCCTGTGCTCTGGATCACGCCGGATTGGGGCACGGAGCGGCTCAACCCGGATGGCATGGCCGCGCTTGTGGGGCCTGAACGGTTTATCTTTGTCAGCCCCAAACATCCGGTCGATCTGCTCTGGACGCTTGAGGAAAGCTTGCGCAGCGGTGCGGTCGCGCTGGCCGTGGCCGAGCTGCCGGACCTGCCCGAGCTGACCCCGGTGCGGCGGTTGCATCTGGCGGCAGAAACCGGCGCTGGCCTGGGACATGGGGCGCCTTTGGGGCTGATCCTGACCCCGGGTGAGGGCGGCGCGCCAGGCGTGGAAAGCCGTTGGCATATGACGGCCCGCCACGGCACGCGGGGCCAGCGGGCCTGGACGCTCTCGCGCCGTCGCGCGCGCAGCCTGCCGCCAGCCGCATGGACCCTGCAGCGCCAGAAGGGCCAGTTCAGCCTCTCGCCCGCAGAGAGCGGGACCGCGCAGGCCGTCTGAGCCCAGTCTGAGCTTCGTCTGAGCCTCGTCTGAGCGTCACACACGAATGTGACGCGCCACAGATGAACCAATCCGTCTTACTCAACGTCTAAGCATGACAAACATTTCCCCGGACCTACAACCTAAATTGGAAAAACCTCATGCGCACCAGATACCTGATCCTTTTTCTCGCCAGCCAGATACTCAGCCCGCAGGCCGCCTGGCCTGCGCCGGAGGATTACAGACTGAACGCGGCGCAATCGGTCGTGGCCTTCACCTACCAGTTTCAGGGAAACCCGAATGAAGGCCGGATGCCGGTGAAAGACGCGCGCATGCAGCTCGATTTGAGCAACGTCCCGGCCAGCAAGGTCGAGGTCACGCTCGATGCCAGCGCAGCAAAGGCAGGCTTTCTCTTTGCGACCCAGGCAATGAAGGGTCCAAACGTCCTTTCTACGGATCAGTTTCCCGAAATCCGTTTTCGTTCGACCAAGATCACCGGTGATCTGAGCGGCGCTCTCGTGCAAGGGGACCTGACGATCCGCGATGTGACACGGCCTGTGACACTGCGGGCCGGTCTCTTCCGGCAAGAGGGAACTCAAGTGGGTGATCGCAGCCGCTTGATCGTTCAACTGACAGGCACGGTAAGCCGGGCTGCTTTTGGCGCCGGTGGTTTTCCCGGCTTCGTCGCCGATGCGATCGATCTCAACATCATCGCCCGGATCGAGAAATAGAAAATCCGGGCGTCGTGACCGGCTAAATGACGCATTCGCACTAGCGTCGCCGAACCCGCGGTGCAACATGGCACCATGCGCATGTTGGTCTCCTTTGCCGCCCTTTTTCTGTCGGTCATCTTATTACAACTCTCGACCGGGGGCGTCGCACCGCTTGACGCGATTTCAGGCCTGACCCTCGATTTCACAACAGCCGAAATCGGTTTTCTCGGATCAGCGCATTTTGTGGGGTTCTTCATTGGCTGTTGGTGGGCGCCGCGGCTCATGGGTTCCGTTGGGCATTCCCGGGCCTTTGCGGCGTTCACGGCCACAGGCGCGATCGGGCTTTTGATGCATATGATGATCATTGATCCGGTGGCCTGGGCCGCGATGCGCGTCGCGTCGGGGCTTTGTGTGGCGGGATGCTACACGGTCATCGAAGCATGGCTTCAGGCCAAGGTCACGAACAAGACGCGCGGGCGCACGATGGGCGCCTATAGGGTCGCGGATATGGGCGCGTCGCTGGTTGCACAGCTTATGATTTCTGTGCTCGAGCCTGCTTCCTATGTGTCCTATAACCTATTGGCGATCATTTGCTGCGCGTCTCTCCTGCCCTTAACGCTGACGACGGTGCGCCAGCCCGATACGCCAGCGGCACCACGGCTGCGTCCCAGCCTGGCGCTTCGGATTTCTCCGCTGGCCACGGCAGGTGTTGTGGTGGCGGCCTTGTCCTCTGCAGGTTTCCGGATGGTCGGTCCTGTATATGGGCAGCAGGTTGGTCTGGACATCGGTCAGATCGCGTACTTCCTCGCCGCTTTCGTCCTGGGTGGAGCCGTGGCTCAAATCCCGGTAGGCTGGCTCGCGGACAAGTATGATCGTCGATACGTCGTGATCGCCCTTTCGGCGGCGGCAATGCTAAGCTCCATCGTGACGGTGCTGAGCGATACGACCAACAGTTCGGTCGTCATGGCGAGCGCGTTTTTCTTTGGCGCAACCTCGTTTCCGATCTATTCGGTCGCCGCAGCGCATGCCAACGACTTCGCGACATCGGAACAACGGGTGGAACTATCGGCCGCTCTGATGTTCTTTTTTGCCTCAGGCGCGATTATAGCCCCGCTTATGTCATCAATCTTGATCGAGCGCTACGGGCCGTCAGCCCTCTTTGTGATGATTGCGGTCGCGCACTTTTTGTTGATCGTGTTCAGCCTCGCACGCATGTTTTTCCGACCGGCCCCAACAGACAGAACCCGTTATGTCTGGTCGCCCCGCACCACGTTCACGGTTGGGAATCTGACCAAAACCGACCGCGAGAAAGGCAACCAAGCGGACCAATAGCCAAGCCGTCTGAGATGCCCCGCCGCGCCGGGGTGGGTGGGCGGGAGGCGCGGCGGGGCATCATCCACTGGCACAGGCACGCCCCTTGCGCTAAACGAGCCCGACAACCTCCGAAAGACACCCGTTATGGCCCGCCACCTGATCACTTCCGCCATTCCCTATATCAATGGGATCAAGCACCTCGGCAATCTTGTTGGCAGCCAATTGCCGGCCGATCTCTACGCCCGGTATCTGCGCGCGCGCGGCCACGAAGTCTTGTTTCTTTGCGCCACCGATGAGCACGGCACGCCGGCTGAACTGGCCGCCGCGAAAGCAGGTCAACCGGTGGCTAAGTATTGCGCTAAAATGTGGCAGGTGCAGGCCGATCTGAGCGCAGGCTTCCGGCTCAGCTTTGATCATTTCGGCAGATCGTCCAGCCCGCAGAACCGCGCGCTTACCCAGCATTTCGCCGGGCGGCTGGCCGATGCCGGTCTGATCGCAGAAGTGGAAGAGCAGCAGATTTATTCCAATGCAGATGGACGGTATCTGCCCGATCGCTACATCGAGGGAACCTGCCCGGAACCTGGCTGCGACTACGACAAGGCGCGCGGGGATCAGTGCGAAGTGTGCACGCGGCAACTCGAGCCAACGGAGCTGATAAATCCGCGTTCCGCGATCTCGGGCTCGACAGATCTCGAAGTGCGAACCACCAAGCACCTTTATCTCAAGCAAAGCCAGTTGCGCGACCAATTGAGCGACTGGATCGACAGCAAGACAGACTGGCCCGTGCTGACCACCTCGATTGCCAAGAAATGGCTCAATGACGGCGACGGCTTGCAGGATCGCGGGATCACACGGGACCTCGACTGGGGCGTGCCCGTCAAGCGCGGTGATCAGGATTGGCCGGGCATGGAGGACAAGGTCTTCTATGTCTGGTTCGACGCTCCGATCGAATACATCGCCTGTGCGGGCGAATGGGTCGATGCAGGCAAAGGCACGGATTGGGAACGTTGGTGGCGCACAGACAAAGGCGCGGACGACGTGCGCTATACCCAGTTCATGGGCAAGGACAATGTGCCCTTCCACACGCTCAGTTTCCCCTGCACGATCCTGGGATCTGGCGAGCCGTGGAAGCTTGTGGATTACATCAAGTCGTTCAATTACCTCAACTATGATGGCGGTCAGTTTTCCACGAGCCAGGGGCGCGGCGTTTTCATGGATCAGGCACTGGACATCCTGCCTCCGGATTACTGGCGCTGGTGGCTTCTGTCGCACGCGCCAGAGACCTCGGACAGCGAATTCACCTGGGAGAATTTTCAGGCTAGCGTGAACAAAGACCTCGCAGATGTGTTGGGAAATTTTGTCAGCCGGGTTACCAAGTTTTGTCGCTCGAAATTTGGCGAGACGATCCCGGAGACTGGCACATATGGGCCGGACGAGGCGGCACTGATCGAGACGCTTAACGGACGCATCCGTACGTTTGAGGCGCATATGGACGCCATTGAGGTCCGCAAGGCCGCAACCGAGTTACGCGCAATCTGGGTTGCTGGAAATGAATATCTGCAAACCGTGGCACCCTGGTCCACCTTCAAGGAAGATCCGGACCAAGCGGCGGCTCAGATCCGGCTCGCTCTTAACTTGATCCGGCTTTATGCCGTGCTGTCGTCCTCTTTCATCCCCGATGCCGCCGCCGCGATGCTCGAAGCTATGCAATCCGATGACCAGACGTGGCCCGATGATGTGGACCAGGCGCTTCAGGCGTTGAAACCCGGCCATACCTTCACGGTGCCTGATGTTCTTTTCGCGAAAATAACGGATGCAGACCGAGAAGACTGGCAGACGCGCTTTTCGGGAACACGCACCTGAATGTCGCCTCCGAACCGCCCGCGCAGCGCACGTGCTTTAGGTTGGAGCGTAACGACACGAGAGAGATTGGATCCATGAAACGCATCTACGATTTCAGCCGCAATCCGGCGCAACGCAACTATACGCTGTCCGATCTGCAAGCACTGAAAGGCAGCGGAACAAAACTCAGCATGGCCAACCCGGCCAATAATGACGAGCTTTTGGCGTGCGTTGAGGCAGGCATTGATCTCTTTGTCGTGGGCGGCGATCAGATCGAGGATGTCCGTCGCCTGGCTCCACACCATTTCGCTGGTGTTGGATCGACCTGGGCGCAGTTTGGGTCCACTGCCGAAATCTTTGATCATGCGTTTGAAATGATGCGCAAGGGCGGCGATCTCTACTACACCCTTCGCTCCTTCGAGACGATGGAGATTCTGGCCCGGGAAGGTATCCCGGTCCAGAGCCATATCGGGCTTATACCGACATTCAGCCATTACTGCGGCGGTCTACGCGCCTGGGGTCGAAAGGCGGAAGAAGCCATGCAGATTTTTCAAACTCTGAAACGGATGGAAAATGCGGGGGTCGTGGCGGTCGAGGCCGAGTGCATTGCCGAGGAAGTGCTCGAGGCGATCAACGAAAAGACGTCGATCGTGACCTTCTCTCTGGGCTCGGGGCTCGCGGGCGATGCGATCTTTTCCTTTGTGGCCGACATTTGCGGAGAGGCCAGCGAAGAGGACAAGCCGCCCAAACATGCCTATGCGTTCGGCAAGGTCAGGCGGTTGCACAAACAGATCCACGACGAGCGCGTGGCCGCGCTCAGCGCTTTTCACAGCGAGGTGGCGGCCCGGAAATTCCCCTATCCTGAAACAAACGTAACGATGAAATCCGGAGAGAAAGACAAGTTTCTCGAAGCTCTCGACAAATGGCAACCAGAGTAATGAACTCTATGTGAGGCGTTGAACAAAAAGGTTCGTGCTCGGGACAGCCTCTCATTGCAAAAAAACTCGAGTCCGGCGCGCCTGTGAAAAGAGATGCGCCGGGAGGTTGGCAACTTTTGAAGGAGCGATAGATTGGATTTAATCATCAAGTACGATCCCTTGCTGGATCTTGCACATGTGATTGCAACCATATCACTGGCCCTGATCGCATATCTGTATTCCCGCAAGGCAACGCGAATGAATTTCATTATGCAGAGCACTGAAATGCTAAACGCGGTGAATACCGAATTCCTGGCTGATAGAGAGAATCTCCAAGCGATCGCGGAGCTTCGGCAAACGCCAGGCACGAATCTGCGCCGAGACTACCTGATGCTCAACAATCTCAACTACCTCTATGCAATATGGTCGCTAAGGCAGGAACGCGCGATTCATCGTGCCATGGCCGAGGCCAAATTGGATAACGGCGCCTCGTTCTGGGTGGGTATCAAAGACAAAGACGCGACTGAAATGCTGGCCCGTGGTTTCCCGACCGAATTTCAAATCGAGATGCTCGAACGCATCGCAGTCCAAAAGGCGAAGTTCCCTCAATACAGCACGTAATCGTAAAGGCCGGTTCAAGTTATACCGCCCAAGAGCGCGGTATTGCCGCCCGCCGCGGTCGTATCGACACAGACGTGACGTTCATGCAGGACATGCCCGGTATCCGGCAAACCGGTAATCAGTGGCAGAATTGGACCTGTGCGGCGTGCAAGGGCTTGGCCCATAGCGCGCGCCTGTTCCGGATCTCCCCACCAGATAACACCGCCAAATTCGCCAAGTTCCGCTAGCAGTTCTGGCTTCACGGCCCCCGTTACCCGAGCGGCACGACCACCGAGCGTTTCGACCAGCGTAGCTTGTTGATCGACCGCCGATGGACCGGGACCGAGACAAAGCAGTGGCGCTCGGGGATGCCGGGACAAGCGGTTGGACTCGCCGGCGGGTCCGGGCAAAGACAAAGCCTCGGGTAGAACCGCGTCGTTCTGCGATGCATTTGCAATGATTGCCGTGAGGTCTTTGCGGGACATTTCAGAGGCCCACGCCTCGTCTGAATGCGTCGCAAAATGTGCACTAAAACGGGCCAGGTAATTCGGCCCGCCCGCTTTGGGACCCGTTCCCGAAAGTCCCTCGCCGCCAAAAGGTTGGCTGCCCACAATGGCGCCAATCTGGTTGCGGTTCACATACAAATTGCCCGCCTGAACTCTCTCGGTCACATGCTGCACGCGGTCATCAATCCGCGTCATCATCCCGAATGTCAGGCCGTAGCCCGTGGCGTTGATGGCATCAATCACCTGATCGATCTCATTGGATTTGAATGTCGACAGATGAAGCACAGGGCCAAAGATTTCGCGCTCCAGCGCGTGGATCCCGTCGACCTTGATCAAAGTAGGCGGGACGAAAACGCCGTCCTCGGGATACGCGACGTCGTGCAACACACGGCCCGCGGAACGGGCGGTCTCAACGTGTGCGACGATCCCGGACCGCGCCTCTTCATCGATGACAGGGCCCACATCAGTCAACAGATACCAGGGATCGCCCACATGGAGCGCATCCATGGCCCCCATGAGCATTTGGGTCAAATGCGGCGCGATATCCTCCTGAACATAAAGACACCGCAAGGCTGAACAGCGTTGGCCCGCCGATTGAAAGGCGGACTCGATCACGGCCTGAACCGCCTGTTCCGGCAGAGCGGTAGAATCAACGATCATGGCGTTCAATCCGCCAGTCTCTGCGATAAGCGGCGCGCCGGGCGTCAGATGC
>JBCCNY010000072.1:0-10701 GCA_039025595.1 Pseudomonadota bacterium
TCAAGCACCGGGCGCAGATCGCCCTCCATCCGCTTGGCAAGCTCGGGCCGGGGGTAAGAGAAATCCTCGAAATCATAGGCCGAGGCCACCAGCATCTCGCCCGCGCCCACGCATTTGAGGAAATCATCGCCCTGATCGGGCTTGACGATATCGTTCCACCGGCGGAAATCCTCGAGCTCAAAACCCGGTCGCTGCGCGAAGAGCTGGTAGCCGATGCGCATGGTCTGCTCACCACGGCGGTTGAGTTCAGTGATGACACCGTAATCATCGGGATAGTTGAGAAATCCCCCCGCGCAATCGAGCGCCGAGGTCATCCCCAACCCGTTCAGCGCACGGAAATAATGCTTGGTTGAGGTGATCTGCTGCTCAAAATCAAGCTTCGGCGCCATATCGAGAAGCGCATAAAGCGGCTGCGCATTTGGCCGAGCGAGCGCGAGGCCTGTCGGATTGCCCGCGTCATCCCGCTCCAGCCGTCCTGAAACAAATGGCTCATAATAATGACCGTCGATGCCGAGCACGCGCAAAGCGGCCTTGTTGAGCCAGGCGCGGTCATAAAGATGCAGCACATAGACCGGGACATCGGGGGTCACGGCATTGATTTCATCGATGGTGGGCAGGCGGCGTTCAGCAAACTGATCTGCAGACCAGCCGCCAACAACACGGATCCACTGCCCCGCCGGTGTCCGTTCGGCCTGCGCCTTCAGCATCCGCAGACCGTCCGCCAGCGAGGGCACACGGTCCCAGCGAAGCTCCATGGCGAAGTTGTTTCCCTGACGGATGATATGGGTATGGCTGTCGATCAGCCCCGGGATCACGCGTCGGCTACCTAGATCGATTGTCGCGGTGGTTGGGCCTGCGAGGCCTGTTATGTCCTTGTTGGATCCGACAGCAGTGATTTGGTCGCCTGAAATGGCGAGCGCCGTCGCCTCAGGCATATCCTCGTCCATCGTCGTGATCTTTCCGTTATAGAGGATCGTATCGGCCATTGCAGGTCTCCCTCGTGTCGATGCGTGGCGTGGGACTCAGTAGTCAAAGGTGATGACAGGCGACCAATCCGGGCTGATCGGCGGGATATGGCGCAGGTCGGCCACGGCATACGCGTCCTTGCCATGCACGACCTCGCCCCCCAGAACGGTCAACACCGATTGCAGCCTCGCGATCTCGGCGTCCGTCACGGCAAAGTAATCCCGGTCGAGCACGGCGAAATCGGCAAGCTGTCCGTTCGCAATCGCCCCTTTGCGACCCGCATCTCCGGTGAACCAGGCGGAGCCTGTGGTCCAGACACGCAAAGCCTCTTCACGGGTCAGAAGATTGTCATCGCCATACATGCGCATGCCCCCGCGCGAGAGGCCGGTCGACATCCACTGGATCGAGAACCACGGATTATAGGACGTCACCCGCGTTGCATCCGTGCCACCGCCCACGGGTACACCTAGATCGAGGATCGCCCGGAAGTTCGGCGTTTTACCCAACGCCTCGGTCCCATAGAGCGCCGCGAAATCCTCAGCCTGAAACTGCAGCCGGTTTTGCAAGGCGATCCCGCCGCCAAGCTCGGCAATCCGTTCCAGGTTCCGCTCAGAGAATGTCTCGACGTGGTCAATAAACCAACCCGGCGTCAAACCAGGGCCTTGGGCAATCTTCTCATAGACCGGAAGCAACCTGTCGCCGGTTTCGTCATAGGTCACATGCTGACGGAACGGCCACTCGTTCTCGCCCAGAACAGTCATCACCTGTTCGAGGATCTCCTCGGCATCCGGATCGATATCGGGGCGCGCCTCTTTGAAGATCTCGTAATCATAGGTGGCCCAAGCGAGGTTTTCGCCTGCGCCTACGAATTTGAGCATATCGTCGCCAGTTCCGGCGGAAATGCTCTGTGTCCATTCCTTGTAATTGTCGAGTTCCTGACCTTTGACCTGCGGGAAGGAGTGATAGCCGATCCGCGTCGTCAGAAGATTGCGCTCATGCATCCACTCCACGACCTGATAGGGGTCACTGTCGGGGAACTCCATGCCCCCCCCGCCGGCATCCGAGACCGACGTAATGCCCAGCCCGTTCAACTCATCCATGTACTTGATCGACGAATTGACCTGATCGGTGATCGAAAGCTTCGGCGCAGCGCTCAGCGTGCGATACATAAGCAAACCCGATGGCGTCGCCAATAGCCGCCCGGTCGGATCACCATTGGCATCCTTTTCAATCGTACCGCCGGGATAGGTGGCATGGCCTTCCTGATCATAACCGAAATACGCAATGGCCTTGGTGTTCAAAAGCGTCTCGCGATAAAGATAATGGATCAGCACCGGGTGGTTTGGGGCCACGCTGTCCAGCTCTGCCACGGTCGGCAGACGCTTTTCTTTGAACTGAAATTCAGAAAATCCGCCTGCAACGCGAATGAACTCACCTTCGGGCGTGCGGTCGGCCTGAACGCGCAATTTGTGCAGCGCTTCTTCAAGACTGTCGATACTGTCCCAACGCACTTCGAGGTTGTAGTTGACCCCGCCACGAATCGAATGGGTGTGACTGTCGATCAGACCCGGGATCACACGCTTTCCGCCCGCATCGACGACCTGCGTGAAAGGCCCAATCAGCGGTCTGACATCCGCCTCGCCGCCCACGGCAACAAAAACGCCGTCCTTGGCAGCCAAAGCGGTCGCGTCGGGTTGGCCCGGATCCATTGTCGTTATCCGCCCGTTGAGCAGAACCAGATCAGCGGCTTCGGTCTGCGCGATAGCGCCGCTCGCGCCGGAAAAAAGGCCTAATGCCGCGGCAGAGGCGGAGGTTGTCAGCACCGATCTTCTGGAAATTCGTGTATCTTGCGACAGACGTTTCATGTCAGACTCCAGGCAAAGAGATTGGGTTGAGTGCCCGCTCGTGCAGCGGACGCCCTTGTTTTGTCGTGAGTGGTGGTGGCGCCGTGGAGGGAGGAAACCACGGCGCCCCGGGAGCGCGCCTTATTCGGCTGCGACGCCGGCCTCTGAGGCATGCTCGCCCAGCGCCCATTTGGAGAAGCGGACCTGAATGCCGTAAGGACTATGCGTTTTGAGGATATCCATCACGCCATCATAGGTCTCGCCCCGTGCCCAATCCTGCTGCAGCTCAAAGACATATTGAAGCGACGTCATCGGCACAGCGCCTGCCTGAACCAGACGATCCATCGACCGTTCATGCGCCTCGGGGGTCACGTCACCGCACGCATCTGCAGGGATGTAGACTTCGTACCCTTCCCGCAGAAGATCAAGCGTCGGGAACATAACGCAGGCTTCTGTCCACAATCCTGCCAGGACGATCTTCTTGCGGCCTGTCGCTTCCACGGCTTTCCGGAAATTCTCATCGAGCCAGGAGTTGATTGACGTGCGGTCGACAATCTCATGATCCGGGAAGAGGTCTGTTACCTCAGGCATGAACGGCCCGGAAAAGCTGTTTTTCGCAACGGTCGATATCACGGTCGGCAGACCAAACAGCTTCGCGCCCTTTGCAAGGATCTGAACGTTGTGCATGACTGACAAGCGATCATGACTTTCAACGCCCTGATACATGGCGGGCTGATAATCGATCAGCACGAGCGCTGCGTTGTCGGGAGTGATCATTTCCTGTTTAGACATGGTTGAGGTTCCTTTTCGGTGGGATTAGAGAGTGTCGTTTTCGGTTGTTTTCGAATGGGACTTGGCGTCCACGACGGCGAAGGTTTTGAGATGCAGGGCCTGCGCAACCGCGTCAGAATGACCACGGATCCACTGCACTGCCGCCTCTCCCGCCAGCATGCCCAGCAGACCGAGCAACGCGATGATCGGCGGGGCGGGAGAGCGTACAGAAATTAGCCCATAGGCCACGCCAACGCCGACCCCGGCCATGAGAGAGAGCAGATAAGGCTGCCACGTCATCTTCGAATTTCTCCTGTCAGGGTCGGCGGACCGACGTTTTGTGAAGGGGCTCGATGGCCCGTTACTGCGCTAAATGGGTGCGACGCTTTTTCTCGACAAACGATTGTTTCTGCCTAGATGGTTTAGGTGAGCTAACCCATGGAAAGGCACGACCATGCCCTTGCGCCGGATGCCCTCTTTGTCTGCGTTGCGTGCCTTTGAAGCGGCCGCCCGCCGCATGTCTTTTAAGGACGCTGCGCTGGAACTGGCTGTGACGCCCGGTGCCGTCAGTCAACAAATCAGATCGCTGGAGGATGAACTGGGCGTCGCGCTCTTTGCCCGTGCAACCCGTTCCGTTTCGCTGACCGAGGCAGGCCGCTGCCTCCAGCCCGCCGTGTCCGGCGGCTTTATGCAGATCCGCGAAGCTGTTGACCGGGTGCGCCCCGAACAACGGCCGACACTGTCTATCCTCGCGGCGGCAGACAACATCCGCAATTGGCTCTTGCCGCGGCTGCATTTTTTCACGTCCGAACAGCCTGACATCAGCACGAATGTACGAACCTTGCATAGTTGGGAAGGCTTCGCGCCGGAAGAGGACGAGGTCGCGCTCCGCCTTGCGGACAAACCGCCGCCCGGCCTTTATGCGCGCGAGATCCATTCCCTTCTGCTGCTTCCCTTTGCCAGCCCGGACTTCGCCAAGCGTTACAATCTGACCGAGCCGCAGGATGCGCTGCGCGCGCCTTTGCTTGAAGAAGCGGTCATCCAACTTTTCACCGATCGTTCCGGCTGGGACATGTGGTTCGAGGCGGCCGGTATTGACGACCCGGTCCCAAACTACGCGCTGAAATTCGACCCGATGTCGGCCGGTTTCGCGCTCGATATGGGGCTCGAGGGCAAAGGGCTTATGCTGGGATGGTCGATCCAATGCTACCACGCCCTGAGCCAGGGTCGCCTGGTCTGCCCTTTTGGCCCCATCGTCGAGCCCGGATTGAGCTATTACCTCGTTTGCCAAAAAGGTCAGGAAGTGCGGCCGCATGTGAGAGCCTTTCTTGATTGGGCGGAGCAGGAGGCGGCGATATTGTCGACTTTGCGATCGCTCTATATCGCCGCTGGCTAGGTCGTCAGGGCAGACGCAACAGATCCTGCAGCGACTGGATTTCGGACTGACGGAGCTCGTGCCCGCCATTGTGAATTTCGGCCGTCACCTTTGTACCCTGAGCCTTGAACCAATCAATCAGAGCGTGGCTCATTGGCAGCGGACAGATAGGATCGCGTTCACCCGCGGTGATCAAAACCCGCTTGCCCTTAAGGCCCGGCACAGGATCCGGCGACCAGGGGATCAGCGGATGCATCAAACCCGCCCGGTCAAAAAGATCCGGCCGCGCCATTATGACCGAGGCAAGAATATTCGCCCCGTTCGAATAGCCAAACCCATAGACCGGTGCGGTTGGATGCGCCTGTTTATGTGCCTCGATATACGTCGCCATCTTAGACGTCGCCCGGGCGAGATCCTCCATGTCATAGACACCCTCTCCGGTACGGCGAAAGAACCGCGCCGCGCCCATTTCGGACACATCGCCCTCGGGCGAGATCACCCCCGCCCCGGGCATCAATTGCTGGGCCAGTCCAAAGAACTGGCGCGCGTCGCCTCCGGTGCCGTGGAAGGCAAAGACCAAAGGCATACCCTCTTCGGGGGCTGTCACCAGCCCCCGGTACAGTTCGGTCGACATTTTGGTTCTCCTTAAGCGGCGAGCGTCGGAAGCTGCTGCTCAATGGCCGCGCGATGCGGCTCGTAGCGTGTGGGCAGCTTCAGCGCCTCGCCCAGATGTGCGGTATCTTCATCGCGATCAAAGCCCGGCTCGTTCGTGGCGATCTCAAAGAGAACACCGCCCGGCGTCCGGAAATAGATCGCCCAGAAGTAATCGCGGTCGATGACCGGCGTAACCTGATAGCCTGTATCCATCAGCGCCTGCCTGACCCGAAGCTGTGCCTCGCGGTCCTCCACCGCAAAGGCGATGTGATGGACCGAACCGGCACCCTGACCGGCCGCCTTGGCCTCTGGAAGACGCTCCAGGTCGATCGTGTCAGCGGCATTGCCACCTTCGATGACGTAACGGGACACATCGCCTTCGGTCTCGGCCTTTTGATAGCCCATGAATTCCAGCAACTCGCCCGTCGCAGCCTCATCGCGCAACCGGAACCGCGCGCCATGAAAACCCAGAACACCGGCCTCTTCGCTGATGCCTGCGCCAGTCCACGGCGCCCGATCCCGCGCCTCGGATTCCACGAGTGCGAAACCGTCCCCGTCGGGGCCATCGAAATTCAACCGCGTCTCGCCAAACGCCGTGTTTTCAGACAAGCCGGTCACGCCCTGCGTTGCCAGGTGATCGCGCCAGAAACCCAGCGACCCCTGGGGCACAGCAAATTCCGTGATGCCAACCTCACCGATACCGCGATGCCCGCGCGGCATCATCGGAAACGGGAAATATGTCATGACAGATCCCGGCGTGCCGATCTCATCGCCATAATACAGGTGATACACATCGGGTGCGTCAAAATTCACCGTTTTCTTGACCCGGCGCAGACCGAGGATCTTGGTGAAGAACGCGTTGTTTTCGCTCGCATTTCCCGCCATCGACGTGACGTGGTGCAAGCCTTTGATATCGGTGATCATGTCCATCTCCCGAGGAATGTCTCAATCGTTACAGGCGAAGATAGGCGTTTGATTATAGGTATGAATAGAAAATATTATTCATTTACTATTGCCAAAAACGTAATAATTCTGGCCCATGGAAGATCTTAAACCGATCCGCGTTTTCCTCGCCGTTGCGACGCATCTCAGCTTTTCACGCGCCGCGCAAAGCCTGAACATGACGGCGGCCTCGGTCACACGCATCGTGGCCAAGCTCGAAGCGGATCTGGGCCAGCAACTGCTTGTGCGTACAACCCGCCAGGTCTCGCTCACCAGCGCCGGCGCTGTAGTGGCCGCCCGGATGAAGCCCATTGTCGAAGAGTTTGATCGCACAGCGCGTGAAGTCACGAGCGCGGCGCGGCCCGATCACGGAAGGCTGCGGATCAATGCCCCGCTGTCCATGGGCGTGCGGCTCTTGCCGGGTCTGGTGGATGGGTTTCGGCTCGCCTATCCCGGTATCGCACTGGATATGCATCTCACAGATCGGATGATCGACGTCATCGAAGAGGATTGCGATCTGGCCATTCGGGTGTCGAAACCCCCAACGGACAAATCGACGATCTGGCGAAAAGTGTGTCAGGTGCCACGTCATGCGATTGCTGCTCCAAGTCTTTTCAATCGTATTGCGATCCCGGAGCGCCCCGAAGATATCGATCCGGCGACGACCTTGTCCTACAGCTCGGATGGCACCGGCGAAGTGTGGGAATTCAGCGCGGGCTCGCTGACACGAACAATCCGCGCCGGCACGCAGGTGACGACCAATAATGGGGATCTTCTCTATGAACTGGCCAAAGCTGGCTGCGGCATCTGTGTGCTGCCCGATTTCATCGTCGCATCCGGCGTGACCCGCGGCGAGGTGATCCGCGTGCTACCCGATTGGAACGTATCAGGGCTTTGGCTCACGCTTTACTACCCGCCTTACGAGCAATTCCCGCCGCTGGTGGCGACCTTCACGGATTTCTTTGAAAGCTATGTGCGAGATCTCGATGGTCTGATTTTTGACCAATAGGAACCATGGCTCGGCTACTCGCACTTATATACTTGCGCGCCAGGAAACGAAGGTTTTTCAATGCCTCAATACCTGTCGTCAAACGCAACCCGTTTGACTAGCGTGCAAGATAGCGATGGCCCTCGAAGGGTCGCATAGCCAAATCGGAGACCAAACATATGGAACGTTACGCTGTTTTCGCAGGCGTTCTGGCACTAGCGCTCGTTTCGCTCTTTGGCTTGATTTGGAGCGGTTGGTTCATTCTTCCCTTGATGATCTTCGGCGCTTTGTCTGTGACAGGCTTTTATGACGTGGCGCAGACGAACCACGCGATCCTGCGGAACTATCCGGTGATCGGGCATATGCGCTTCATGTTCGAAGGCATAAGGCCCGAAATCCGGCAGTACCTTATTGAAAGCGATCAGGACGAAGAACCCTTTTCACGCGAAAAACGCTCGATTGTGTATCAGCGCGCGAAAGGCGCGGAGGAAAAGCGACCCTTCGGCACACGAGAGCGCGTCTACGATGCGGGCTTTGAATGGCTCACCCATTCCGTCAGCCCCAAACACCTAAGCGACCATGATTTCCGCGTTAGGATTGGTGGCCCTGAGTGCAAGCAGCCTTACCTCGCCTCGATTTACAATATTTCAGCCATGAGTTTCGGCGCCTTGTCAGGGAATGCGATCCTGGCCCTTAATACCGGGGCGAAAAAGGGTGGCTTTGCCCATGACACGGGCGAGGGCAGTATCAGCCGCTATCACAAGCAGGGCGGCGGCGATCTGATCTATGAAATCGGGTCGGGCTATTTCGGGTGCCGGACACTCGAGGGGCGTTTCGACCCGGATCGCTTTGCGGCCCAAGCCGCCGACCCGCAGGTCAAAATGATCGAGCTAAAGCTCAGCCAAGGCGCGAAACCGGGCCATGGTGGTATGTTACCGGCCTCCAAGATCTCGCCAGAGATCGCCGAGGCGCGCGGCATACCGATGGGGGTTGATTGCGTCTCTCCCGCGTCGCATCCGGAGTTTTCTACGCCGGTGGAAATGATGCAATTTATCGGACGCATGCGCGAGCTGTCAGATGCAAAACCGGTTGGCTTCAAGTTGTGCATCGGCCATAGGCGCGAATTCATGTGTATTGTCAAAGCGATGCTCGACACCGGGATCGCGCCCGATTTCATCGTGATTGACGGCAAAGAAGGCGGCACAGGGGCCGCGCCGCTGGAATTTGCCAACCATATGGGTATGCCTTTGGTCGAGGGGCTGACCTTTGCCCATAACACGTTGCGCGGCGCCGGACTTCGGGAACAGATCAAACTGGGCGCCTCGGCCAAGGTCGTGACGGCCTTTGACATCGCCAAGGTTCTGGCCCTCGGCGCAGATTGGGCCAATTCCGCGAGGGGGTTCATGTTCGCCGTGGGCTGCATTCAGGCGCAGGCCTGTCATACCAATGAATGCCCCGTCGGTGTGGCGACGCAGGATAACTTGCGTCAACGCGCCTTAGTGGTTCCGGACAAGTCAGAGCGCGTTTACCGATTTCATAGCAACACGCTAAAGGCACTTGCAGAGATGACCGGGGCGGCGGGCCTCGATCATCCGGGTGACTTTCTACCCCATCATCTGATCATGCGCGAACGCGATCACCAGATGGTCACGGGCGCAGAAGTCTACCCCTATCTGCCCGAAGGGTTTCTCCTGCGCGATGAAGATTGCGGGTTCGGCTACATTGAGCGGTGGCGGCGCGCCAAGCCTCAGAGCTTCGCATCGCCCGATCACAGACCCTAGCCTTCCCGTTTCTGCCTAACGCCGCGAAACAAGTCGTCCCGGCTGCCTCTTTGGCTAGGCAGCGGACGTGTGTGCGTCTAGACCGACACCGCCGCCTGAAGCTTGTCTGCATCGATCTCGGCTGCGCGACCCGAGAGCTTTGTGCTGCCCCGTTCGAGCACAAGGAACCGATCGCCGAGCCGCAGCGCAAAGTCGAAATACTGTTCGACCAGGATGATCGCCATATCACCCTTATCTCGAAGAGTTCCGATTACCTCGCCGATCTGCGTGATGATATTGGGTTGGATCCCTTCCGTGGGTTCGTCGAGAAGCAAAAGCTTGGGTCTCGTGATCAGTGCGCGGGCGATTGCCAGCTGCTGCTGCTGCCCCCCTGACAAGTCGCCCCCGCGGCGGGTCATGAATTCCTTTAGGATTGGAAAGAGTGCGAAGATCTCATCCGGGATCTGCCGCAGCTCCGGCGCTAGACAGGCGAACCCGGTCTCGAGGTTTTCGCGCACCGTGAGAAAAGGAAAGATCTCTCGCCCCTGCGGGACATAGGCGACACCCTTGCGCGCCAGCACATGCGCATCGGCGCGCCCGATCTCTTCCGCATCGAGGACATAGCGACCCGCACTGCGCGGATGTGTGCCCGACAGCGCCTTGAGAAGAGAGGTCTTGCCAACGCCATTTGTCCCCATGACGCATAGAACCTCTCCCCGGTTCACGCTGAGGTCCACGCCGTTCAGGATCTGAGAGCCGCCATAATGCAGGCGTAGATCTTGGGTTTCTGCCAGATTATCGGCCAAGATAGACCTCGATCACTTTTTCATCCGCCGTGACGTGATCGATGGAACCCTCGGCCAGAACAGATCCTTCATGCAGGACGGTCACCTTGCAATCCAGACGGCGCACGAATTGCATATCGTGCTCCACCACCACCACCGCCCGGGTTTTTGCAGCCTCGACCAGCAATTCGGTGGTATGTTCACGCTCCGCCCCCGTCATGCCGGCAGCAGGTTCATCCACAAGCAGCAATTGCGGATCCTGCGCCAGCAGCATCCCGATTTCGAGCCATTGCTTCTGACCATGGCTCAGCTCACCAGCCTTACGATGCAGCAAGGGCAAAAGCCCAACTTCCTCTGCAAGGTCTGCCACCTTTTCCGCATCATGTTTTGACGCGCGAAATCGCAGAACTGAAAAGGGTGAGCGATCTTTTTTCAGCGACAGCATCAGGTTATCGCCCACGCTTTGATCCTCAAAAACCGTTGGGCGCTGGAACTTTCGACCGATCCCCGCTTGGGCAATCTGGCTCTCGGACAAAGACAGGAGCGAGACGGATTTTTCTCCCCACAGCACGCGGCCTTCATCAGGTCGCGTCTTACCCGTGATGATATCCATGAA
>JBCCNY010000073.1:0-10687 GCA_039025595.1 Pseudomonadota bacterium
CAGTTTTCGGTTTCTTTGAACTGGCACCTCGCAAAAGACCGCTTTGGCGATACAGAGCGGCGCTGCGCCCGGGCGCTCAATGTCGGGCAATAACTGAAAAAAGCGTACGTGCCGCATTTTTGTTGGCCGGTTCTTCTGGTTCACCGCCATGTATGTGACCATTCGTGACACAAGGCGGCGAATGACTGCTATGTCCGCTGGTTTGAAAACACCCGCCGTTTTTTTATGGGATTTAATTCTTTCTGCGCGAACTGCGGAGGGATTCTATGAGGCGATACTTCGAGGGTACCCTTAACTCAGAAAATAACGCGAAAGCACCGCCGGTTCCCAAATAGCCTCCCCACAATTCTGCTCTCACCGATCCACTCTCTACCAACCAAGGTTGCCGATGGCCCTAGGCTGGCCTAGACCCGCATCAAACGACCTTGGGGAAAGCAAGGGAGCAGCATGTTGGATAAATACGGCCAAAGCCTGTCGAAATCTAACTGGCCCACGATAGGGGTTTAAGTTGGCTACCGCCTTTTTCATGGGACTTCCCTTAGCTGGCTTGCTGTACACCCTCTTCGTGTACCTGAAATGGCGCAAAACAGCTGAACACGGCAGCTCTTTCGCCAGAGATTACTGGTACACCGAAAAGAACCCACTTCATCGTACTTGGTGGCCGCTCATCGCCATTCTAACCTACTTGGTACTAGTCCTGATTTTCGGAGTCACAGGATGGTTAGACTAAGCGTTTCGCCCGCAAACCAGACCTCGCCAAGCCCGTCACTAACAACCATGGTTGCCGATTCTCCAAGGCTGGCCTAGACCACACCAAACGACTTGGGGAATAGCCAGATGACAAAGTTCGACAAGCGCCTCCTGCCCAGCCGCCATGTGACCGAGGGTCCCGAACGCGCGCCGCACAGATCCTATATGTATGCCATGGGGCTGCAGGAATATGAGATCCATCAACCCCTGATCGGCGTGGCCACCTGCTGGAACGAGGCCGCACCCTGTAACATCGCGCTCAACCGTCAGGCGCAATCCGTGAAGATGGGCGTGAAGAACGCCGGCGGTACGCCGCGCGAATTCACCACCATCACTGTCACCGACGGGATCGCCATGGGGCATGAGGGCATGCGTAGCTCACTGGCCAGCCGCGAGGCGATTGCCGACACCGTTGAGCTGACCATGCGAGGGCATTGTTACGACGCTCTTGTGGGACTGGCCGGCTGCGACAAGTCTTTGCCGGGCATGATGATGGCGATGGTCCGGCTGAACGTGCCTTCTGTTTTCATCTACGGTGGGTCCATCCTGCCGGGCCGTTTCAAGGGCAAAGACGTGACCGTGCAAGACGTGTTCGAAGCCGTCGGTCGCCACCAGGCGGGCGCGAATTCCGACGAGGAGTTGCGCGCGCTCGAAAAAGTCGCCTGCCCTTCCGCCGGAGCCTGCGGCGGTCAGTTCACTGCGAATACTATGGCCTGTGTATCCGAGGCGATAGGTCTCGCATTGCCCAATTCATCAGGCGCCCCGGCTCCCTACGAGTCGCGTGATGCTTACGGCACAGCCTCCGGAGAGGCGGTCATGGCGCTGTTGGAAAGAAAGATCCGCGCACGGGATGTTGTGACGCTCAAGTCGCTGGAGAACGCCGCGCGGGTCGTGGCCTGCACCGGTGGGTCGACCAATGCCGGGCTGCACCTGCCGGCCATTGCCCACGAGGCCGGACTCGAATTCCTCCTCGATGACGTCTGCCAGATTTTCAAGGACACGCCTTACTTCGTCGACCTCAAACCCGGCGGTCAGTATGTCGCCAAAGATCTCTACGAGGTGGGCGGTGTGCCGGTCGTGATGAAAGAGTTGCGCAAGGCCGGGCTGATCCATGAGGATTGCGTGACGGCAACAGGCAAAACTATGGGCGAAGAGCTCGACCTGATCGAACGCGAGGCCGATGGTCAGGTGATCTATCCGATCGAGACGCCGATCACCGTGACTGGCGGTGTCGTGGGACTGAAGGGTAATCTGGCTCCCCAGGGTGCAATCGTGAAAGTGGCGGGTATGAACGAGGACGATCAGCGGTTCACCGGCCCGGCACGGGTGTTTGAATGTGAAGAGGACGCGTTCGAGGCTGTGAAAGCGCGCTCCTACAAAGAAGGCGAAGTGATTGTGATCCGTAATGAGGGGCCTGCGGGGGGGCCCGGCATGCGCGAAATGCTGGCCACCACAGCGGCCTTGTCAGGTCAGGGCATGGGAAAGAAAGTTGCCCTGATCACGGATGGTCGGTTTTCCGGTGCCACGCGCGGGTTCTGCGTGGGCCATGTCGGGCCCGAGGCCGCGCAAGGCGGACCGATCGCGCTCCTGCGCGATGGGGATGTGATCACCATTGATGCGATCGACGGCGTGCTCAGTGTTGATCTGACCGAGGAGGAATTGGCCGCGCGGCTCGAAACTTGGGCTGGCCCGCGGGAGACGATTTACAATTCCGGTGCGCTTTGGAAGTACGCGCAGCTTGTCGGCGAAACCTATAAGGGCGCTGTCACCCATCCCGGCGCCGAAGTGGAAAGTCACGTTTACGCCGACATCTGAGCCAATTGAGGGACGGCCCGCGACCGGACTGATGTACAATCCAATGCAACTGAGAGGATTGTTTGCAATTTGGCGTTAATGCTAAAGTCATGGGCAGATAAAACAGAGCACACACGCGCGGATGTAAGGCAACGAAATGATGGTACGACATCGCGGGCTGGATTGGCTGGCCCAAAGGCGCGGATTGAAACGCTGGCGCCATGCCGCCCGAGATAGCGGGGATATGGACCTCAATGCGCTGCGTGCGGAACGAGCTGAGGCGCGACGCCTGCAGCATCATCTCAACGAGTTTATCTGCAAAGCCGATGACCGGCTGACGAGGCCGATGATTGGCTCAAACGCGTTTTCAAAGCCGCATGGGACAGATTGGGCGTGGCGACCGCAAATCTGGCATGAACGGTTGAGCGTGCCGGGTCACTCTTCTGTCGAAAGCCGAACAAAGCTTGGCAAAGAACTGACGCTCTTTCATGATTGCGAACGCTCTGAGCTCACCTTGCGTCAGCTCCGAAACACGCGCGAGGTCGACCTGTCGCCGTTTGGTCTGCGCATGGATGTCTTCGCCTTCGATGGCTCTTTTCTCTCCCTCGTCCTGGATCTGCCAGACAGTGCGGTGAGCGGTCTCAAGAAAAACCATCTCATTCGCATGAACACGATCATCGAGCTGGAAAAACCGCTTGAGGTTTTCGTCCGCCTCAATGTCAAGCATGGCCCGAATACCGAGCAATTGGTGCGCGAACTGCCGCTGCATGAAGAGGACAGGATGGTTGAGTTTGATTTGGCCTACACGCGCCTGAACGAGAAGCGCATTGAACGGTCCTGGGTGGATATCATTCTCGAAAACCCGCAAATGAGCCAGGTCATCCTTAGAGATCTGACATTTGGCCGCCGACCACGCGCCGAGTTTTGACGGAGAGGGCGATGACCGATGTAGTGTTGAGCAAAACGCGCTTCTTTGAAGGCGTTTGGGAGGGCGTCGTGAGCGCAGCGTCCGATGATCATATTGCGCCGAAGATCACCGTCACTCATTTGCAGGAAAAGCTGCCGGATGTGTCAGTCAGCGGCGGAGGAGAACCCGGAGAATGGCTTCTGCGCATTCCTGTCCCGGCCGAGAAAATTGCCGATGGCGTTCAGACCTTCGTGATCAGCGATGAAGCCACCGGTGAAACGCTCGATAGTTTCTCAATCATCGCGGGCGAAGCACTGAGCGAGGATATCCGCGCCGAGGTCACGCTGTTGCGCGAAGAACTCGATATGCTCAAGCGCGCGTTCCGACGTCATTGCTTGGAGACGACGTAGCGCTATTCACCCGGCGCGCGTCGCATAACCCAGTAGGTTGCACCTGTCACTGGTTCCTCAAAAGAGGCAAGCGGTTTATACCCAAGCCGTTCATAGAATGGCGTATTCCGCGCGGTGAACGTCTCTAGATAGCTTGCAACACCGGCCGCATCCGCCTCCTGCAGGACGGGACGTATCAACTGCTGTCCCAGCCCCTTGCCTTGATGTTCTGGCAAAACGCCTGCAATGGACAGATACCAATCACTCGGCTTCGTCACTCTCGCTGTCCGACCGGACATGTTGTTGCAAATCTCTAAGTAAATCTGCGCCGCCTCTTCGCCAATAGATTTGCGCATGAAGTCTTGTTTGCGGCTGGCCTTTTGCTCGGCCTCTACCGGAGGCAACGGCAAGGACCAAACGGATACACCGACGAGATTATGGGAAAGCGCGCAAACCCGTCCGTGACGCCGTCCCTCAGAAATCGAGTACAGGAAATAGTCAATCATGCCGGTTTCTTTGCCGACCGTATGTCGTTCAAGCGTCGCATAGAAAGGGTCTGACCTGAGCGCATGGAACAGCGCAAGGGCCAAAGATCTGTTCTGTGACGCGTTCAGCTTTCCCGCCCGATGGAGACAACATTCGGCTCTGTTTCGGGAGCCAGTTCTTCGAAATCAAAATTGTCGAGGCGTTTGGCCCGGCGCCCCGCCTTGTCCGCCGAGATCTTGATATCGGCGATGTCTTTGCTGGCTTGCCCGAAATGGCGATCGAGATTATCGACACGCGTGCCGAGCCTGTCCACATCGGCAAAAAGCAGCCCCAGTTCGCGCCGGATGGCACCCGCCTGTTCACGCATCCGGGCATCTTTGAGGATCGCACGCATCGTGTTCAGCGTGGCCATGCATGTTGTCGGCGAGACAATCCAGACCCTTGCGGAAAACCCCTCTCGCACAATCTCAGGGAAATTCGCGTGGAGCTCGGCATAAACCGCCTCGGAGGGCAGAAACATCAGTGCACCATCGGCTGTCTCGCCCTCGATGATATAGCGCTCGGCGATATCTTTGATGTGTTTGCGCAACGCCGCGCGCAGGGATTGAGCCGCAGTATTGAGATCGCGATCATTGGTAGCGTTGCGCAGCGCCTCATAGGGTTCCAGCGGGAACTTGCTATCAATGCAGATGGGTCCGGGCGGATTTGGCAGATGGATCAGGCAATCAACCCGACGCCCATTGGACAGCGTCGCCTGCAGATCGTAGCTGTCCTTCGGTAAGGCCTTGCTCACAATATCGGTGAGCTGGATCTCTCCGAAGGCACCGCGCGTCTGCTTATTGGACAGAATATCCTGTAGCGACAGAACATCGCCCGAGAGTTTCGTGATGTTTTCTTGCGCCTTGTCGATAGCGGTCAGTCGTTGCTGCAATTCACCAAGGCTTTGCGCAGTGCGACGCGCAGATCCTTGGAGGTTGTCGTTCATCTGAAGCGAGACCTCTGCCAAGCGCTTTTCCATAAGCTGGAGCATCGCGGTTTGGGACTGCGCCTGCGCCTCAGAGACATGGTGCAAGCCGCCCGCCAAACGTTCTTGCCCGTCTCCGAGGGACTGCACACGGGTGCCAAGCGCGCCAATCTGCTGGGCTAACGGATCAAGAGCACGGGCCGATCGACCCGCCGCCCGTGCTGCACTCAGGCTGAGGATCACCAAAACCAACAAACACAAAAGTACTATTGACCCAGCGATGACGATGGGATCGTTGAGATGATAGGTCTGGTTCCCGATCTCTATCATCGCCGCTCAAATAGTTTTTCGATGTCGTCGAGCTTTAGCTCGACATAGGTCGGTCTTCCGTGGTTGCACTGACCGGAATGCGGCGTGGCTTCCATGTCGCGCAGCAAGGCGTTCATTTCCTCCCCGCTCATGCGCCGTCCGGAGCGCACCGATCCATGGCAGGCAACACGGCTCAGAATGGCGTCAAGCCGCGCCTTGACGCTCGTAGTCTCGCCGCAATCCTCCAGCTCATCAAGGATGTCACGGATCATGGCGCGCGAGTCGCAGGGCCCGAGCAACGCGGGCGTTTCCCGCACGGCGATGCTGCCGGGGCCGAAGCTTTCAATCACCAGACCAAGCGTTGCCAGATCGTCAGCACAGGCCAGCAACGCCTCCGCTTCCGTCGCGGATAGATCAATGATTTCTGGGATCAGCAAAGCCTGGGAGGCCACATCGCGCTCCGCCATTTGGCGCTTGAGTTTTTCATAAACCAAACGCTCATGCGCCGCGTGTTGATCAACAAGGATCATGCCGTTTCCGGTTTGCGCGAGAATATAGTTTTCGTGCAATTGCGCGCGCGCCGCGCCCAAGGGTCGATCTGGCACTACCTCCGTATCCGCTTCGGGATCATTGAGGGTATCGGGTTCAACCCGCCCGCTGAAGGCCGATTGCATCTCGGCAAATGCAGGCGATGGGTCCATGGAGGGGCGCGGCGGACGATCCATTTGGTAAATCCGTGCGCCTGTCGGTTCCGCCTGCATCGCGCCAAGCGCCGCACCGGCGACCGTGCCGGAGGCGCGGTGACCTGCCTCGGCCAAGGCGTGGCGCAGACCGGATACGATCAGGCCGCGCGCAACGCCCGGATCACGAAAGCGCACCTCTGTCTTCGCAGGATGCACGTTCACATCCACAAGTTCCGGGGCGCAGGCGAGAAACAAGGCGGCTGCTGGCTGGCGATCACGGCTGAGCAGGTCATGATAGGCGGCGCGCAACGCCCCTGTCAGCATACGGTCACGAACCGGACGGCCATTTACAAACAGGAATTGCGCCACCGCCGCACCGCGCGAATAGGTCGGCAGAGCCGCCAGACCGGTCAGGTGAAGCCCGTCACGTTCCGCATCGATCTCGATCGCATTCTGGGCAAAGTCGCGTCCCAGCACGCGACCAAGTCGTGCCGACACCGCAGCAGGACCATTCATTGTCTCTGCTTCGAGCTGAAAGACACGCCTCGGGGCGCGTTCGCTCGAAACGTCGCGCAACGTGAAGCCGACGCCAGGGCCAGACATGGCCAGACGCCGGACCACATCAGAAATCGCCTGGGTCTCGGCGCGGTCGCTGCGCAAAAACTTCAGCCGCGCGGGCGTTGCGAAAAACAGATCGCGCAACGTGATCTGCGTGCCTGGATTCAACGCGGCGGGACGAACCGGGCCCGACACACCCGCTGTCACCGCCATAGCAACCGCGTCCTGGGTCGCTGTCCGGCTCACGACCGACAAACGCGCAACAGCGGCGAGACTGGGCAAAGCCTCCCCCCGAAACCCGAAACTTCGGATGTCCAGCAGGTCAGAGCCGTCGATTTTGGAGGTTGCATGGCGGCTAAAAGCCAGAGGCAAATCCGCAGCGCTCATACCGCAGCCATCATCCGTGACGCGGATCAGGGTCTTGCCACCATCGGCAATCTCGACCTCGATTTTGCGCGCCCCCGCATCGAGCGCGTTTTCCACCAGTTCTTTTACAGCAGAGGCAGGCCGCTCGACCACTTCCCCGGCGGCAATTCGGTTAATCGCAGCTTCGTCCAGTTGCCGAATGATCGGTCGATCGGGGCTTATCTTGGGTTTAATCACGTCCATACCACAATCCCTAGCATGCCTGCCCACGATTCGGCCAATTTTTCGCGCATCGGACTGAGCCAAAATGCGCCATGAGCGCTTGATGCCGCGGCGCGCCTCGCTTATTTGCCGCAAAGCTTGGACAAGGGGGGTGTGATCATGCCCGCATTACAGCGCATGGACGCGCTTATCCTGGGGACGATATTCGCTGTCCTTATCATCACTGTTGGCGTCTATCTCTACGACAAAGAGTTTTTTGCGCTCACCTACGCGGTGGAAGACGGGATCGTGGAATACGCGACAGCTGTATTTTTGTTCGTCTGTGCTGTGGTTCTCGCCCGTCATGTTGGCAGCCTCTTGGCAAGCAAACGCCTTGTCGCGGCTGGTTGCACCCTTCTTTACGCGCTGCTCTTTTTCTTTGCGGCGGGAGAGGAAGTGTCCTGGGGACAGCGCATCTTCGGATGGCAATCGAGCGAGTTTTTCCTCGAACGTAATTATCAGGCAGAGACCAATATCCATAACCTGATCGTCGGTGAGAAACAGCTAACGAAAACACTGTTCGGCCCGATCCTGACGACAGTCATGTTGCTCTATCTGGTGGTACTCCCGACGCTCTATCCGCGCATCGGCCTTCTTCAGTCGCTCTGCCGCCGCTTCGCAATTCCCGTTCCGGGAATCCGGCATGGGGTGCTGGCAGTTGCGGCAAGCGTTCTGGTCTCGATCATCACGGCAGATCGCAAATGGGAAGTCTACGAACTGGTGTTCAGCCTGCTGATGCTGTCGATTTTCCTGTTTCCCAGAAACGAAGAAGACACGCGGTAGCGGGCCATCGCACCGCGCTAGATGATTTCGTCCTCGTCAAACAGCGGCGCGGCTTCAAGCTCTGCCACCACGCTTTCCGCCGCGGCCTCGGCGCGCGGGGTTTCTGCCACGTGAAAGAGCGCTTCGCCCTCGTAGACGGCCGGCATGTTCGAGCGGCCAATGACAATCCCTTCGAGATCGCAGGTAATCTCGCTGTCGGTCTCGCCCAAGGGGTCAGATACGACGCCCAGAACGGTTCCGGGTTCCACCACGTCCCCGATGGCCACGTAGCCCCGGAAAACACCGCCAACAGGCGCACGGAACCAATGCGATTGGTGCGCCAGCACGGGCGAGAACCGCGCCTTTGGAACGCCTTTGGCACCGATCATTCCAAGCGCGCGCATCACTCGCAATACACCGTTGGTGCCCGATCGTGCGGCTAGCTCATCGTATCGCAACGCCTCGCCACCTTCGTAGAGCAAGACATCAACGCCGATTTTCTCAGCCGCCTCGCGCAGAGATCCTTCCCTTAGTTTGGACATCATCATGACAGGCGCGCCGAATTCGGAACCGAGATCACGCAGCCTGGAATTGCCCGGTGTCAGCCGGATCTGGGGCAGGTTCGCGCGATGCACAGCCGCCGAATGCAGATCGATCCCCATATCTGAGCGACGGACGACCTCTTCCATAAAAATATATGCCAGACGCGAGGCCATCGAGCCTTCATCACCGCCGGGGAAACTGCGGTTCAGATCACGGCGGTCCGGCAGATAGCGCGAATGGTTGTGAAAGCCGAAGGAGTTCACGATCGGAACGGCCAGCAACGTCCCTGCCATTCGGGCCACGGGAGCGGCGCGCATCAGGCGCCGCACGATTTCGACCCCGATGACCTCATCCCCATGAATAGCTGCAGAGACGAAGAGCACTGGCCCGGGCCGTCGTCCATGAACAACGTGAACACCCAAATGAACCGGCGTATGATCGCTCAGCTGGCTGACCGGGATATCCACGGTACACCGCTCGCCCGGCGCGACGCTCTGCTCGCCGATCAGGAAGGGGCTACGCTTGCTCACCGGGACGGAACGGCACTCATTGTGGCAATTTGGTCATCCGTAGATAGGGCAAAACGGCCTCGAACTCTCCGAACTTGGCCCTGGCGTCGCCGTCATTCACAGAAGGGGGGATCACGACATCTTGTCCAACAAGCCAATCCGCGGGTGTTGCCACGCCCGCCCTAGCGGTTGTCTGGAGCGCATCGAGCGCACGCAACACTTCGCCAAAGTTGCGGCCCACCGTCATGGGATAGGTCATTGTCAGCTTGAGCTGCTTATCCGGGCCAATGATGAATACCGAGCGAACCGTGGCGCTGTCGGCGGGCGTCCGTCCATCTGGAAGCACGGCCTCGGCGGGCAGCATGTCGAAGGCTTTGGCAATTTCCAAACCATCATCCGCAACGATCGGAAATCCCGGCGCGGCGCCACTCACTTTCTCGATGTCCTGTTTCCAGCGCACATGCTCTTCCACCCCGTCGACACTTACACCCAGCACTTTTGTGCCCCGCTTCTCCCATTCGGCAGACAATTGCGCGACGGCGCCGAACTCTGTGGTGCAGACAGGTGTGAAATCCTTGGGATGCGAAAAAATAATCGCCCAACTCTCACCGATCCAATCATGTAGATCGAAGCTCCCCTGATCGGTTGTTACGTTCAGATTTGGGATCGTATCGTTGATGCGCAGAGCCATGCCGTCACTCCCTTCAGACATTGCGAATCTTTGAACCGAGCATATGTGGCCGTCCGGAAAAGACCAGCGGTGGTCTTGCAGCGGGAGGGCGGCAATGATTAGGCTCTGCTTGCATGAACAGACGCGATTGCGTCGAGAGACGCAGATGACACTCTGATGCCTGAGCAAGGGAGAAGCAGATGATTGAGAAAAAACAATTCTACATCAATGGCGCCTGGGTCGATCCAATCGAAGGCATCGATCACGCTGTCATTGATCCCTCTAGCGAGGAAGCATGCGCCACCATTTCTTTGGCGGGTCAAGCCGATGTCGAGGCGGCTGTTGCCGCTGCCAAGGCCGCTTTCTTACCGTGGATGATGACGCCGCTTGAGACGCGCCTGGGGTATCTGGAAAAAGTGCGCGATGCCTATGAAGAACGGGCAGAAGAAATGGCGCAGGTCATGAGCCTGGAGATGGGCGCGCCCATTGATATGTCGCGCAGCCAGCAAGTCGGCGCCGGCACGGGTCATATTGATGCGATCATCGAGGCGGGCCGCAATTATCATTTCGTCGAGATGATGGGGTCGGATGCGCCAAATGCACGTATCGTGCACGAGGCGATCGGCGTCGTCGCTATGATCACCCCCTGGAACTGGCCGATGAACCAGGTCACGCTGAAGGTCATCGCGGCGCTGGTCGCCGGTTGCACCATGGTGTTGAAGCCATCAGAGGAATC
>JBCCNY010000074.1:0-10618 GCA_039025595.1 Pseudomonadota bacterium
GCGAGAGCTGCGCGTGTCTTGCGCGCTTCGTTCCACTGCGCAATGGCTGCGGCGACGCGAGAAATGATAGAAGCGCCTGCTCGGTTTGCCCGGTCAGAAGCGCGAGCGTTATCGTAGAATGCCATACCGTCACTCCTTTCTTACTGCATGTTTTTTCTATTCGATGCCCGTGAATTAGGCAGTTTGTGAACATGCGACAAGACGAGTTCTTGCATAGTCCATATGCACGTTTCGCATAGGTGTCAGGTTTGTTAAGTCTTTGTTTATAGTTAACGTTTTTGTGATATTTTTACCTTCTGCCGCCTCGTGTCACATGACAATCCAAAATGTAAAATGCACGCGTCAGCCCGTCCGCGCAGGTTTGAGCTTCGTTGAAGACGCTTGGCGTTTGTTCTTGTTTCGTGCTAGCGTTCCAGGCAACGATAAAATCGGCAATCGGGGCGGCGCAGGCATATGCGGATCATTGGTATTGATCCCGGATTACGCAATCTGGGCTGGGGTGTTATCGATGCAGATCAAGGGCGGCTTCGACATGTCGAAAACGGTGTCTGTACCAGCACAGGCAACACGCTCGCCGGACGTCTGCTGTCCCTACACGAACAACTCAGCGATGTGTGCGCGCAACACATGCCGACCATGGCTGCTGTTGAGCAGACCTTTGTGAACCGCGACGGTGCTGGCACGTTGAAGCTTGGACAGGCGCGCGGAATAGCCGTGCTCGTTCCCGCGCAATTCGGATTGGAAATCGGCGAGTATGCACCCAATCAAGTTAAGAAATCTATTGTGGGAACAGGACATGCTGACAAAGTCCAGATCGCCCATATGGTGCGGCTTCTGCTGCCAGGCGTGACGCTCGCAGGTCCAGACGCGGCGGACGCTTTGGCGATTGCGATTTGCCACGCCCATCACCATGCCGGAGAGCAAGCCACCGCCCGCGTGGCGGGCGGACGCATATGATCGGTCGCATTGCCGGGCGAATTGATTATCGCGCCGCCGATCATGTTCTGATTGATGTAGGCGGCGTGGGATATCTGGTATTCTGTTCTGATCGAACACTCTCGGCTTTGCCAAATCCCGGAGAGACCGCCGCGCTGTACACCGATCTTTTGGTGCGCGAGGATTTATTACAGCTCTATGGGTTCAGTACGCTTGTCGAAAAGGAATGGCATCGGCTTTTGATGAGCGTTCAGGGCATTGGCGCCAAGGCCTCGCTTGCGATCCTCGGTCTGTTGGGTCCGGACGGCGTTGCGCGCGCGATCGCCCTGGGCGACGTGTCGGCGGTGAAAGCCGCCAAGGGTATCGGACCAAAGACGGCACAGCGCATCGTGCTGGAGCTGAAGGGTAAGGCACCCGACGTCATGTCGATGACTGCAATAAAGGCAGGCGCGCCTGCTGCGCCGATGCCGATTCCAACAACGCAAAGCGACGTCATAGAGCCCATGGCCGAGCCCACAGGCGCGGCCTCGCAGGCGGAGGCGTTATCGGCATTGACCAATTTGGGATATGCGCCCGCTGATGCGGCGGCGGCCATCGCTCAAGCCATGGATGGCGCGCCAGAGGTCACCACGCCCGAATTGATCAAAGCTGCCTTACGTAATCTGGCGCCCAAGTCATGAGAGACTCGATGACACCCGCCATTTGCACGGAAACCGGAACGAGTGTCAGATGACTGAACCAGATCCGACGTTGCGACCAGAACGTCTGCCTGATGAAACCGAAAGCACCGAGAGTCGTGCGCTTCGTCCGCAAAGGCTTGAGTATTTTATCGGCCAGAAAGAGGCGCGCGACAACCTTTCAGTCTTTATTCAGTCCGCACGTCAACGCGGCGATGCCATGGACCATACACTGTTTCACGGACCACCCGGTCTGGGTAAGACAACGCTCGCACAGATCGTTGCGCGGGAATTGGGTGTGGGTTTTCGTATGACATCGGGACCCGTTCTGGCAAAAGCCGGAGATCTGGCGGCGATCCTGACCAATCTGGAGCGCAACGACGTTCTTTTTATCGATGAGATCCATCGCCTCAACCCGGTGGTCGAAGAGGTGCTGTATCCTGCTCTGGAGGATTTCGAGCTGGATCTGGTGATCGGTGAAGGGCCTGCGGCGCGCACGGTTCGGATTGAACTGCAGCCTTTTACCCTCGTGGGCGCCACCACGCGACTGGGCCTTTTGACCACGCCGTTGCGCGACCGCTTTGGCATTCCGACGCGGCTCAACTTCTACACAGAAGATGAATTGCACCAGATCGTCACGCATAATGCCGCCAAGCTCGGTGTGTCTGTCGACCCGGATGGCGCGCGCGAGATTGCCCGCAGGGCGCGAGGCACTCCGCGTGTTGCAGGACGGCTTTTGCGCCGTGTGGTCGATTTTGCTGTTGTCGAAGGGGGCGGGGCGATTTCTCGGGCGCTGGCCGATGGGGCGCTCACCCGATTGGGGGTTGATGATCTCGGGCTGGATGGCGCGGATCGTCGCTACCTTCGCCTGATTGCCGAAGCCTATCAAGGCGGACCGGTGGGCGTTGAGACGCTGAGCGCTGCCTTGTCCGAATCCCGAGATGCGCTTGAAGAGGTGATCGAACCCTTTCTTTTGCAGCAAGGTCTGATCCAGCGCACGCCACGTGGCCGCATGCTGGCCGCACGAGCCTGGGTGCATCTGGGCTTGCCTGCGCCGCAAGATCCGGGTCATACTGACCTTTTCAACACCTGAAAATTTCCAGCAGAACAAGGCTCTATCAAATCGTATTCATGGCGGAGTTGATTTCCCCAAAAGTTATTGAAGCCTTCTTTACCCGGGCCGATGGCAGCTACTTGTTTGCACGATGGGGACGGCCGATTGTGCCGATTGTGTTCGGCACGGATGATCAAACACTCAGTGTAGTCAAAGGCGCGGTCGAGGCCGTTGTTCTTTTGGCAGGGCACGAAATGGCGGAAACCGACCCGGAGCTTGGTGCAAACCTGATGTTCTTTTTCTTTCGGGAATGGGACGAGCTGCCAGAAGTTCCGGGCATGGATCGACTTGTTCCAAATCTTGAGCTGCTGGTCGCTAGATTGAACAAAGAGGCCGCAAATCAATACCGGATTTTCCGGTTTGACGAGGCCGATGCGATCCGTGCGTCTTTCGTTTTCTTAAGGATGGATGAGGAGCTGAGCCAGTTGCCCGCGGACACGCTCGCCTTGGCACAGGTGGCCCAGACGATCGTTCTTTGGTCTGATACAGCGTTTGTGGGATCCTCTATACTGGCGAGCACGGGCGAGGATCAGGTGATCTTGCGACCCGATGTCGGTGCCATCATCCGAGCGGGATACGACCCGGTGTTGCCGCTTGTCGCGACAGACCCGTCACATGCGCTTCGGCTTGCCGCACGCATCAGCCAGATGTAGCGGGCTTATGCGCGCCTTTGTTGCCATAGAGCTTTGCAATGCCGCGCGTTCATCCCTTTTGACCTTGCAAGAGGATCTGGATCAGGGTCGGGTCGTGCCCGAGGAGAACCTGCATCTGACCCTCGCCTTTCTGGATGACCAGCCCCAGAGCGTTTTGGAGGTCTTGCACGAGGTTTTGTCGGATATCCGCATGCCTGCGTTTGAGATGTCGTTTTCGGGTGTAGCAGCACGTGGCGGCCGCACACCGGCGCTTATCTGGGCGGAGGTCGAAAAATCTGTCCGTCTGCAACGCTTGCACGACGGGGTTCGCGCCGCAGCGCATCAAGCCGGGATAGAGCTGCCGCGTCGCCGGTTTCGTCCTCATGTCACGCTCGCGCGGATCAGCCGAACCGCCCGGGTCGATCAGGGGCGCCTAACCGCATGGCTGGCTAGACACGGAACCTTTCGGGCCGGACCTTTCGAGACCCGCAGCTTTGGCCTCTACCGGTCGCAACTCGGACCGGGTGGCGCGATCTATGAAAATCTTGCTCAATACCCGCTGGCCAAAAGCGGGTTAGTGTCGAGCCATTAGCTGGCCGTACCCTTTCATCTGATCCTCCAAACCGGCGAGCCTGAGGCAATGCCACATCATCGCCTGGTTCGAGCAGATGACAGGTTTCTTCAGCCGCGTTTCCAGCCGTTCCACGATGTCGAGCGAGCGGAGTGCGCCACAGCTTATGAACAAGGCATCAGCATCCGGGTGATCGACTGATGCGGCGTATTCCTCCAGAAAGTCCGGACGAAGGCGAACCATATCGCTGTCGCGTTCAATGTTGAGGCCTTGGATCGTTACTATATCAAAGCCTGCGGCAGTCATATACGTGGCCTCTCGCGCATTGATCTCGTCGAGATAGGGCGTTGCGACCGAAACACGTTTGGCACCCACAGCCCGAAGCGCGCTGAGGGCGGCCTCAATGAGCGATGTGGCCTTTGTGCCCGGCGCGCCTGCCAGCAGCGCGTCCCTGACCCTGTTCTCGCCAAGAACGAGACTGCCCGATGTACACGCGTAACAAATCACGTCGAGACTCCCGTCAGGCAGCAACATGCGCGCCGCCGGGGTCAGGTGATCCGCCTGTGCGGTCAACGTTTCTACTGTGATCGAGTCCGCAATGGGCACCCGCGTGAAATGAACGCCTACTCCGTCGGGGCAGAGCGTTGCCATATCACTCTCGATCGTTTGCTCTGTAGCCAGCAGGACAAACCCCAGTTTCCCACGAAAGTGTCGCCCCGCATCAAAAGCGGCGCTTAGATCCGGATGATCCCGCATTCTGCTCACTCCCTCTGGCTGGCCAAATCAATCGCAAACCATCTGTTGCGCGCCTATCTTGCATTACTTGCGATGCGCAGGCTAATCCCATCTCATGACATCAAAGACCGCGCCCTTTCATTTTGGACCCATAAGGGTCTATTACGAAGACACGGATATGGCTGGCATCGTCTATTATGCCAATTACCTCAAATACATAGAGCGAGCGCGCAGCGAATGGGTGCGTGATCTTGGCGTTGACCAGAACGAGTTGCGGGACGCGGGCATTGTCTTTGTGGTGCGCCGGGTTGAGGCGGAGTATCACCGGCCCGGGCATTTTGATGACCTCCTCGATGTCTATACGCATGTGGAAACGGCCCGAGGCGCGCGGCTTATCGTGTTGCAAGAGATCAAACGCGGTGATGAGTTGCTGTTTTCCGCCAAGGTGACGGTCACTTGCGTCAATGCGTCGGGGCGTGTGACCCGTTTGCCGGCAAGTATCCGCCCTCACCCTGCGTAAATCGTCTTCTTTTTCGCGAAAACCGCGGTTGTGATTGGCTTTTGCTGAAGAAACCGGATAGAACGTGGCCAAAATAAGGCGGCGTGAACGCCGCAAGCAAAGAGCAGGCAGATGGAAGCAGAAACCCTCGCACTGGCGGTTGAGGCCGATTATTCCTTGTGGGCGCTGTATCAGCGCGCCACGTTTATTGTAAAACTCGTGATGATCATGCTTGTAATCGCGTCATTTTGGGCGTGGTCCATCATCATTCAAAAGATAATCACCTACCGAAAAGCGCGCTCGGAGGCAGAGACCTTCGACCGCCGCTTCTGGTCCGGTGATCCGCTGGATGAGCTTTTCGATGACATCGGTGCGGATCCCGGAGGACAATCCGAACGTGTCTTTGCCGCCGGGATGATGGAATGGCGGCGCAGCCATCGAAACGATGGGGCGTTGATCGCGGGGGCTACCGCCCGGATTGATAGATCAATGGACGTCGCGATCGTCAAAGAATCCGAAAACCTGCAAAGTGGGCTGACAGTTTTGGCCTCAATCGGTTCGGTGACGCCCTTCATCGGTCTCTTCGGGACCGTTTGGGGGATCATGAACGCATTCATTGAAATCGCTGAGCAACAAAGCACGAGCCTCGCCGTTGTAGCGCCCGGGATCGCCGAGGCGCTTCTGGCGACAGGTCTTGGTCTGTTGGCGGCGATCCCCGCAGTGATTTTCTACAACAAGCTAAGTGCGGATTCCGACCGCCTTGTCGCCAGTTACGAGGCATTCGCCGATGAATTCGCCACAATCCTCAGCCGTCAAGTCGACGCCTAGAGCGGAGGAAAGCATATGGGAGCAGGTGTGGTTCAGACGGCCAATGCAGGTGGCGGGCGGCGCCGTCGCAGCCGGGGGCGTTCGCGTCCGATGGCCGAGATCAACGTCACGCCTTTCGTGGATGTCATGATGGTGTTGCTCATCATCTTCATGGTAGCAGCCCCCTTGATGACAGTGGGTGTTCCGGTCGAGTTGCCGAAAACCGCTGCGAATGTACTGCCGGGCGAAGAGGAAGAGCCGCTCACAGTCACGTTGACGGCTGCGGGCGCTGTCACGATCCAGACAAGTGAAGTTTCGCGAGAAGAACTGGTTGTGCGTTTGCGTGCGATTGCTTCAGAGCGTGACAGCACACAGGTCTTTTTGCGCGCCGACGGCGCTGTGGCTTATGCGCAGGTCATGGAAGTGATGGGGGCGCTCAATCGCGGTGGCTTCTCCAATATCGGTCTTGTCACCGAACAGGGCGGACCGCGTCTTGATGAGGCAGATGGCTGAACGCGGTGAATACAGGACAGCTCATATCCGGGCTGGCCCATGTTGGCCTGATCAGCGTTGCCATTTTTGGAGGCGCTTTTCGCGCCGAGCCGTTGCCCTTCCAGGTGACTGAGGTGACGGCTATATCCGCAGAAGACTATGCCGCTTTGGTTGCGCCGCCTGAACCGGATGCGCTCGCAACCATTGCCACGCCGGAGGCGCCGGATGCTGGGTCTGCCGATGTGCCGACCCCGACCCAAGACGCGGCGCCGAGTTCCGGTCAACCGGCACTCTCCGATATTGCGCCGCCTGAAGAGGTGACGGAGCCATTGATTGATCCCCAACCTCCACAGCCTCCTGAGGATGTGGCCGTGCTTGTTCCAGAGGCAGCCCCCGATCCAGCGCCGGATTCTGTGCCAGAACCCGCGCCGCGTGTGGCGCCTGAACCTGTGGCGCAACCTGAGCCTGATGTCGAGATCGATGATGTGGATCGTCAGGCCAGCGAAGCAGATGCGACAGCCGAGACGCCCGCACCTGATGAGCCCGAAACCGCGCGCGAGGCGGCCGCGAGCCGGATTGTGACCGAAGCAGAACGTGCCGAAGCGGCGGCGCCCGCGCAGTCGATCCGGCCAAAACCACGCCCGGCCGCCCAACCCGAGGCCGAACCCGAACCGCAGGAGACCCAGACAGCGGAAGCCTCAGAGACGTCTTCTGAGACAGGATCGGTCGATGCCGCGCTCACAGAGGCGCTCGGCGGAGCGACAGAACCTGCGGCAGGTCAAGACAGTCGTGCAGCCCAGGGCCCGCCGCTCACGGCGGGCGAAAAGGACGGGCTTCGTGTCGCGGTGCAGGAATGCTGGAATGTCGGCGCGCTAAGCTCTGACGCGCTCTCTACCACGGTCGTTGTGGCAGTGAGCATGCAGGAAGACGGCCGCCCGGTTACAAATTCCATCGAGATGATCGATGCGACCGGTGGTACGGTTGCGAGCGCACGGCAGGCTTTTGAAGCGGCGCGGCGGGCGATTATCCGCTGCGGGGCAAGGGGCTTTGATTTACCTGTCGAGAAATATGCGTCATGGCGCGACATTGAAATGACCTTCAATCCGGAGAGAATGAGGATCAAATGACAAATGTGATATTGAGCCTTCTCACCGTCTTGATGATTTTCAGCGCGCCGGTGCTTGCCGCTCAGGAGCAGGGGGAACGGGACGGCCCGTTGCGGATCGAGATCACCGAGGGTGTGATCGAACCGCTGCCCTACGCCGTCCCTGATCTTGTCGCGGAAACCGAGCTTGCGGTCGAACATGCCTCCAACATTGCGCGCGTGATTGCAGCCGATCTCTCGGGCACCGGGTTGTTTCGCGAAATTCCGAGAGAAGCCCACATCAGCCGCGTCACCAGCTTTGCAAGCCCTGTGCAATTCGCGGATTGGCGCGCGGTCAACGCGCAGGCGCTGATCACAGGAGGGGTTAGCGTGGATGACAGCGGCAATCTGGTCGTCCGCTTCCGCCTTTTTGACGTCTTCGCCGGTCAGGAGATGGGCCAAGGGCTGCAATTGGTTGGAACAACGACAAGCTGGCGGCGCATCGCACATAAAATGGCCGATCAGGTCTATAGCAGGCTCACGGGCGAGGCGCCGTACTTTGACAGCCGCGTAGTCTTTGTCTCGGAGACAGGTCCAAAGGATGCCCGACAGAAACGCATCGGCGTGATGGATTACGACGGTGCGGGGGTGAGTTATCTGACCGATGCCTCATCGATCGTGCTGGCTCCGCGGTTTTCGCCCGGAGGCGACCGGGTACTTTACACCAGCTATGCGAGCGGATTTCCCAAGATTTATGTGCTGGACGTTGCATCCGCGGCGCGTCAAGAATTGCAGACCCAGGCCGGAACAATGAGCTTTGCACCTCGTTTTGCCCCGGACGGACGAACAATTGTCTACTCGTTGGCCACCGGGGGAAATACTGATCTTTACTCACTGGAGATTGCGACAGGTCAGAGCCGTCGTCTCACATCGGCACCATCGATTGAGACGGCCCCGAGCTTCAGCCCCGATGGCAGCCAGATCGTTTTTGAATCCGACCGCTCCGGGTCACCCCAGCTCTACATCATGCCCGCTACCGGAGGAGAGGCCCAGCGGATCAGCTTTGGGCAGGGCCGATACGGCACGCCGGTCTGGTCGCCCCGCGGGGATCTCATCGCCTTCACGAAACAATCAAAGGGCCGTTTCCATATCGGGGTTATGCGAACAAATGGCCAAGAGGAACGATTGCTCACCGCCTCGTTTTTGGACGAGGGGCCAACCTGGGCACCTAACGGGCGTGTGATCATGTTTACTCGCGAAACGCAGGGTGAAACGGGCGAGGCAAGCCTTTATTCGGTGGACATTACGGGTCGCAATCTCAAGAAGGTGCCGACTCAGACCGGTGCCTCGGACCCCTCATGGTCGCCGTTGCTGAACTGATGAAAGCAGATGATTGGGCATAGCAGCAAAATTCATGATAACCTGATCAACACAGGCACGAAATCAAAGGGCATCCAACACTTAGACGGGGCAAAAAAAATGAGCAGCATAGGCAAAACACTTCTCTTACTTGCCGGGATCGCGCTGGCGGGATGTACCACGCCAGAGCGCTTTGGAAGCGGTTCGGGTGGCGCGGGCTCCGGTGCCGGAGCTTTGGACGGCAGCGCGTCCGATCCAACCTCGCCAGCCTTTTTTCAGCAGAGCGTCGGCGATCGGGTTTTGTTTGCCGTGGATCAATCGGTGCTGACCCCGCTGGCCCGGTCAACGCTTGATGGGCAGGCCACATGGCTCAATAACAACAGCGATTTCACAGCCATTATCGAAGGCCATGCCGACGAGCAGGGCACGCGCGAATACAACCTCGCTTTGGGAGCCCGGCGCGCCAATGCGGTGCAGGAATATCTGGTCTCCAGAGGCGTCAGTTCAAACCGTATGCGCGTCGTCAGCTACGGTAAAGAACGCCCCATCGAGATCTGTAGCACCGAGGCCTGCTACGCGCAGAACCGCCGCGCGGTCACTGTGATCTCCGTGGTTCCATCGAGTTGAGGACAGTCAGATGATGCGTTTGCGCTCTTCTTTTTCGCTACTTTTGGCCGGTTCTGTCGCAACTGTTTTGGCCTTGGTACCGGTGTCTACTCACGCGGAAACAGACCAGACTTTGGCGGATATTCAGCAAGAGCTTTCGGTCATTTTTGTCGAAATTCGCAAGCTCAACAGAGAACTTAGTACAACAGGCGGTGTTGGCGGCGTCAGCGTCGGTGATACGGTTCTGGACCGCGTCGCTGCGATTGAAAGCGAGGTTCAACGCCTGACACAAAAAACAGAACACTTGGAGTTTCGAATTGAAAGCGTTGTGCGCGATGGCACCAATCGGATTGGTGATCTGGAGTTTCGGTTGTGCGAGCTACAGTCAGACTGCGATATCGGAACGCTGGAACCGGGCGAACTTCTGGGTGGCGAGGCACTGTCGACGGGTTCAGGATCAACAACATCGGTTATCTCGGACCCAGATCCTGCCGGCGATACCGCTGGCGGCGTGGAACTTGCCATTGGTGAGCAAGCGGATTTCGATGCAGCGAGCGCTCAGCTGGAGGCCGGTGCGTACGAAGATGCGGCCGCGCAGTTTGCCCGTTTTCAGTTGAATTATCCTGGTAGTCCTTTAGGCGCAGAAGCCGGATTGCGTCGGGGTGAAGCGCTAGAATCATCGGGCGATCTACCAGGTGCTGCGCGCATTTACCTCGATACGTTCAGTGCCGAACCTAACGGCCCGATGGCGGCAGAGGCACTCTATCTGGTGGGTCGTTCTCTGGGCCGTTTGGGCAAAACGCAAGAGGCTTGCGTGACGCTGAGTGAAGTGCCTTTGCGGTTCCCAAATGCAACCGCCGCGACTGATGCACAATCAGCGCAGCAGCAATTGGGATGCGCGTGAACGATAAGGCTGCATTCCTGCGTGATCGCATTACGAGTTGCCTAATACATGATACCAAGCACGGTCTCGGCGTAGCAGTCTCCGGTGGGAGCGATTCTCTTGCTCTTTTGGTCCTTCTGGCCGAGTGGGGGCAGAGATACGGACGGCCCATTTATGCAGCCACCGTTGATCACGGGCTAAGACCTGAAGCATCTGATGAAGC
>JBCCNY010000075.1:0-10611 GCA_039025595.1 Pseudomonadota bacterium
CGGCGAGAAAGAGATCCAAACCTTCCCGTCGGGTGAGTATGAATTCATGCATAACCGACGCGAGATGACAGGGGGCTACAAGGCCTGCTCGCTCTTTTCGCCGATGGGAGAGTTTCAGTCGCAGATGCAAGCGCAGGAAGTCGCGCGGGCCGTCATGGTTGCGCTCTTTGATGGCGAAAACCGGGCTGAGACGAACCGGGCTGCGGATATCCGAGCGGCGCGTGAGGCCGAGCTCAGCCCGCCGGAGGAGCCCCCAATTCTGGTCGATGAACCCAGCCGCCGCGCGATCATCACCGGTGGGATTGCGGCGGAAGCTGGGTCTGAGTGAATGCGCGATTGCGCCGGATATCCCCTGCGGGCCGTGCCGGTGACGCCGCCGCCGGTGGAGCGTCTGATTGTCGGTAAACAGGTAGACGAGGCGGCCGCGCTTCTGCCAAGGATATTCAATCTATGTCGCACCGCACAGGAGATCGCGGCGCGCGCAGCTTTTGGCCTGCCTTTGGCGGCACGCTGGCAAGATCTTCTTCGTGCCGAGATCATACGCCAGCATGTCATGAAACTGTCCCTGGAATGGCCTTCGCTCTTGTCGCTACCCGCCATCTCACTACCGCGCGATTGGCACACCAACCACGACGCGTTGCGTGCTGCATTGTTTGGGCCCGAAAGCGCCCTGCCTCAAAACTTGGATGCATTTAATCACTGGCTTGCTAGCGGTAACGGCGCAAGCCAAACACTGAGCGCCATCTCTGCGCGCTTTGCGCCGGGTGAGGCGGTGCGCAAGTCGTCACCATCCGCAAATGCACAGCATGTTTTCAAGCCAATGGTGCAGGAAAACTCTGCTGCGGCCCGTCAAGCGGCACATCCCATTCTGCGCCAGATCGAA
The DNA here is from genome assembly GCA_039025595.1 of Pseudomonadota bacterium. Taxonomy (GTDB): domain Bacteria; phylum Pseudomonadota; class Alphaproteobacteria; order Rhodobacterales; family Rhodobacteraceae; genus Roseovarius. The sequence continues at coordinate 884 of JBCCNY010000075.1, forward strand.
GCGCATTGGGGTCGTGGACCGCTCTGGTCGGCAACCGGCATTGCCGTGGACCTCGAAGCGCAACTTGATGGCGCTAAGCCTCAAACCTCGCTGAAGGATGGGCGCGCGGTGGTGCCCGCAGCGCGCGGGTTTTATGGCGTGAAGGCGCGCGTGCAGCAGGGCAAGGTCGTCTCTTTCAAACGGATCACCCCAACCGATCACCTTCTCTCTGAAAGTGGCGCATTGGCTCAATCGCTCGCCACTCTGCCGCAGCGCAACTCTGCGGAACTCGCGCCTTTGGTCTTGTCAATTCTCGACCCTTGTCATCCAGTTGAACTAGAGCCAGCAACCGCGAGGAAGCCCGCACATGCATGAGATGTCTCTCTGCGAGGGCATGCGCCAGGTTATCGAAGACCAAGCGCGTGCACATTCTGTCACCAAAGTCACGCGCGTGCGCGTTGAGATCGGCCGCTTTGCAGGCGTTGAACCCGACGCGCTGCAATTTGCCTGGGATGTGGTCATGCGCGGCTCTTGCGCGGAGGGCGCAGAGCTCGTGACGCTCAACCTGCCGGGACGCGCGCTTTGCTACGATTGCATGAAAGAGGTTGAGATCAACGCACGGCTCGACCCATGCCCTGCCTGCGGCAGCGGCAAACTGATGCCGCAGGGCGGTGATGAGATGCGGATAAAAGATCTGGAGGTGGGGTGATGTGTACAGTTTGTGGATGTGCGGAAGGTGAAGTGAAAATTCATGGGCATTCCCATGATCACGACCATCACCACCATCATGATCACCACCATTATGGAGAAGGTCCCGCCGGGACCGAAGTGCCGGGAATGTCTCAGGAACGGCTGATCGAAATCGAGACAGACATTCTGTCAAAGAACGACCGATACGCGCAGGCCAACCGCGCCGCACTGGCGCAGAAAGGCGTGCTGGCATTGAATCTTGTCTCGTCCCCGGGCTCGGGCAAAACGACGCTTCTGTGCAAGACCATTGAGGCGCTCGGCGGCCAACCCCTTGCAGTGATCGAGGGCGACCAGCAAACTCAAAACGACGCCGACCGCATCCGCGCCACAGGTGCTCGCGCGGTGCAGGTGAACACAGGCAAGGGGTGCCATCTGGACGGTCATATGGTGGGCCACGCCATGGACCATCTCAAACTTGAGCAAGGCACGATGCTCTTCATTGAAAATGTCGGCAACCTCGTTTGCCCCGCGGCGTTCGATCTGGGAGAGGATTGCAAGGTCGCCATCTTATCTGTCACCGAGGGCGAGGATAAGCCACTTAAATACCCCGATATGTTCACGGCTTCCCGGCTCGCGATCCTTAACAAAATCGACCTCGCGCCGCATTGCGATGTGGACCTCGACCTCTACGAGACCAACCTGCGGCGTGTGAACCCAGAGATTGAGATCCTGCGCGTCTCGGCGCGCACCGGTGAGAATATGGCGGCCTGGATCGCCTGGCTCCGCGACCGTCTCGCCGACAAGGCCGCAACACAAGATACGAGCTTTGACGCGCAATGACGCCGCTTCCCACCCTTCTTCTGGTTGATGATGAGGCTCATGCGCTGAGCGCGATGCGCATGGCGCTAGAGGACGATTTTGATTGCCTGACAGCCGAGGACGCCGATGAGGCAACCCGGTTGATGGAAGAAAACTTCGTTCAGGCCGTTTTCTGCGACCACAGAATGCCAGGCAAGACGGGCGTTGAGTTTCTCTCCGAGGTCCGCGACCGCTGGCCCGAGACCGTGCGCATCATCATCACGGGCTATACAGAGACCAACGATATGATCGCAGCAATCAACGAGGCCGGGATCTATCAGTTGATCACCAAACCCTGGCATCCTGACCAACTGATGATGGCAGCACAGAACGCGGCGCAACTCTTCCAGCTGAGCCGGGATCATGACCGTTTGAGCCTAGAGATGCGCTTCATGGGCAAGACGGCCGAGAGCAAGGTCGAGACCCGACGTCGCACGCTACGTGAAGGTTTCGGGTTCGAGCGTATCCTACGCAGTGCCAATTCGCCGATGAACGCCACGATCGAACTGGCGCGCCAGGTGGCCAGTTTTGATGTGCCGGTTTTGATTTGCGGCGAGCCGGGCACGGGCAAGGAGATTATGGCGCGGGCCATGCACTACGCATCGCTGCGCTCGGACAAGTCCTTTTTCGAACTGAATTGCGCGGGACTGCCGGACGATGTAGTGATGCTCGAACTCTTCGGCGCGAAGAAGGGCGCCGTGCCGGGGCTGCCAAACAACAAGATTGGCCTGTTGCAGAAAGCGAGCCGGGGGACGATTTTTCTCAACGGAATCGATACGCTCAGCCCCGAGATGCAACTCGCACTCTTGCGTGTTGCCACAACTGGCGCGTTTGAGCCCGTCGGCGGGACCGAGACGATCACCACGAATACGCGTATTATGGCCGGGAGCCATTCAGATCTAAGTGCTTCGGTGGCCGAGGGCGGTTATCGTCGCGATCTCTATTATGCGCTGGCCGCAACAGAACTCAGCCTACCGCCTCTGCGCGCGCGGCTCGATGATCTGGATATCCTCAGTCAGCATATGCTGAGCGATCTCGCGTCCGAGCATTCAAAACCCGTGGAGGGGCTGACGAACCTCGCGCTTGAATTTCTGGGCAATTACGACTGGCCCGGGAACCTGCCCGAGCTGAAAAACGAGCTCACGCGCATGCTGATCCTCAGTCAAGAGCCGCGTCTGGGACCAGAGCTGATTTCGCGCCACATTCTGCAAGCGGACCCGTCGGTCACGCCGCATCAGGGCGAGACGGATGTGCTGTCTGGCGAGGGCACCCTGAAAGACCGCATCGAAGTGATGGAAGCGCGTATCCTGCGCGAGACACTTACGCGACTGAAATGGAACAAGAGCCGCGCCGCCGAAGAGCTTGGTCTCAGCCGCGTCGGGTTGCGCGCGAAGCTCGACAGATACGGCGTTGTTCAGCCAGGCAAAACCAGCCCAGCAGAGGAGGAGTAGGCCATGTGTCTCGGGATACCAGGGCAGATCGTGGAGATAACGGATCCGGATCGCCTGATGGCGATCGCGGATGTCTCAGGCGTGCGGCGCGAGGTGTCAGTCGCCTGCGTCGCGACCGGTGATCTGGCGGATTTGATCGGCGAATGGGCTTTGATCCATGTGGGCTTTGCCATGTCGCTCATTGACGTGGAGGAGGCAGAAAAGACGCTGGAGGCTTTGCGCGGGCTGGGTGAGGCCCAAGAGACTTTGGAAGCGATGGCCGATGGGGCCTCGGCACTGGAGGGCACGCAATGAGATATGTCGAAGAGTTCCGCGACCCCGAGGCTGCCAAGTCCGTTCTCGCAGCCATTGAGGCAGTCGTGCAAGAGATTGGGGCCACGAAAGAAAAGCCTGTTCACATCATGGAAATCTGCGGCGGCCACACCCACGCGATCTTTCGCTACGGATTGGATCGGCTGACACCGGACGGTATAGAATTTATTCATGGACCCGGATGTCCCGTCTGCGTCTTGCCGATGAGCCGGATTGACGAATGTGTTGAGATTGCTGAGCGCCCCGAGGTGATCTTCTGCACCTTTGGCGATGCAATGCGGGTTCCGGGAACCGTGAAATCCCTGATGCAGGCCAAGGCCGATGGGGCGGATATCCGAATGGTCTATTCGCCGCTGGACGCCTTAGAGATCGCGCGGCGCAACCCGGATCGAGATGTCGTTTTCTTCGGCCTCGGATTTGAGACCACTACGCCATCGACCGCGCTGTCGATCCAACAGGCCGCGCGCGAGAAACTTAGCAATTTCAGTGTCTTCTGCAATCATATCGCCGTGCCGCCCCCGATCAAGGCGCTGTTGGATGACCCGCATATGGTGCTTGATGGGTTCGTGGGCCCCGGCCATGTATCGATGGTGATCGGCATACACCCCTATGACTTCATCGCGGAAGATTATGGCAAGCCGATCGTCGTCGCGGGGTTCGAGCCGCTCGATCTCTTGCAATCCGTGCTGATGGTGCTGCGTCAGATCCGCGACGGACGCGCGGCGGTGGAAAACCAATATGCCCGTGTGGTGCCGGATCACGGGAACCCGGTGTCTTTGGCCGCGATCGCCGATGTCTATGAGCCACGCCCGAGCTTTGAGTGGCGCGGTCTCGGTGAAATTGACGAAAGCGGGTTGCGCATCCGCTACCACTACCGCGCCTTTGACGCCGAAGAGAAGTTCCAGGTGGGTTATGGCGCGGGTCCGCGCGTTGTGTTCGAGCCGCAAGGCTGCGCCTGTGGTCAGGTGATGACAGGTCGGATCAAGCCCACGGCCTGCGATCAATACGGGAATGGATGTACGCCTGAAATGCCGCTGGGTGCATTGATGGTCAGCTCTGAAGGTGCGTGTGCGGCCTATTACCAGTATGGCGCTCTGGAGGCGGCGGAATGAACATGTCAGCCCCGATCAAGGCATCCCGTCTGCGTGGTGACCGCGTGACCATGGCCCATGGTGGCGGGGGTAAGGCGATGGCGGATCTGATCGCCGAGATCTTCACCGACGTGTTTCAACCGTCGGGGTCAGAGGATCAGGCTCGTCTTTGCTCCGAAGCACTGGCCGAACCCGGCGCACAGCTTGCTTTCACGACCGATAGTTTTGTGGTCTCGCCACCTGTCTTTCCTGGTGGCGATATCGGAAAGATCGCGGTTTGCGGTACGGTCAATGACCTGGCCGTGGGCGGGGCGAAACCGCTGTGGCTCTCGGCGGCCTTCATCATCGAGGAGGGCTGCTCGTTCGATCTGTTGCGCGGCATTGCCGCCTCCATGCAGGACGAAGCCGAGAAAGCCGGCGTGCGCATTGTGACCGGCGACACCAAAGTAGTCGAGCGAGGCGCGGCAGATCAGGTTTTTGTCACGACGTCAGGCGTGGGTGTTATTCCCGCCGATCGTGATATGGCAGCGGCAAACATAGAGCCCGGTGACGTCGCGCTCGTAAACGGGGTTTTGGGCGACCACGGGGCAACGATTCTTGCATCGCGAGGAGACATGGCGCTGTCGACCGATATCCAATCTGATTGCCAAAGCCTCAATGGATTGATCGAAGCCGTCTTAGAAGCTGTGCCAAATGCGCGAGCCGCCCGGGACGCCACCCGCGGTGGTGTCGCCTCTGCGCTCAACGAGATGGCAGATGCCGCAGGCGTGAGTATCATGATTGAGGAAATCAGCCTGCCGCTGCGCGCTGAGGTGAAGGGGGTTTGCGAGGTGCTTGGTCTGGATCCGCTCTACCTCGCCAATGAGGGCACGCTTGTGATGTTCGTTCCTGAGGCCTGCGCCGAAACCGCTCTCGCAGCCATGCGCGCCCATCCCGCGGGTCGGAACGCCGCGATGATCGGCCAAGCTGGTCAAGGTCCCGCGGGCCGCGTTGTGATGAAGACCCTTTTCGGCGGGCAACGTTTGGTCGACACCCTTGTGGGCGAGCAACTTCCCAGGATCTGCTAAGGCGAGCTTGGAAGTGGCTAACCCCTGTCTTCTGTCAGAGGGCTATTGCGGCGACGTGCCCAATGGTGGGTTGTTTTCAACCCACCTGGAGCACGCATAGGCAGCTAACAGCAGTCCTGTCAGCAAATTCGGCCATTTTAGAGAGCAGCGGTTCGCGCGGCGTGCAACATCGGCAGATGTGGACTCTAGGCTAGCGGTCGCTCAAGACGTCTCGAACAACCGCTTCTCGTGCTGCTTCAGGATCTGGACGATTTGCCCTTCGTTGAACCGTGATCATTTCGTTCTGTCGGTCTTCTTCATCGGCGCGGAACCTACCTCAAACAGGAGGAGGAATAGAATTTCAGATCACTGACATACCTTCAAACATCAAGTCACGGTGTAAATCTCCAACCCCCAACCAGCACTGAAAAGGCAGAAGTGACCACTCCTTTGCAACGACCGCGACAGTACTAGTGTGTCGCTACCTTGACCGATGGTGTTTTCCTTGTGCCCGAATAAGTCTGCGCTCGCACATCTACGGTACTGGGACCTTCACGTGGTAGATGTTTCCTCGTTTGATGAGATTGGTCGCCATAGGTATTCTGGTGTTCCGCGTGACTGTTTTGCACCCAAAATTACACGGGGAGCAAAGCCATAAACCACTATTTTATTGGTATATTGAGATTTTTGATCTGCTGGCGGAGGAGGTGGGATTCGAACCCACGGTACGCTTTCACGCACGCCGGTTTTCAAGACCGGTGCATTCGACCACTCTGCCACTCCTCCTGACACTTAAACGGCGCGATAGATCGGTGGTCTGGCACGCTGCTACCGCCGATCGGCTGATTCTAAAAGCCGCGACGCGGTTTTAATTTCGCTCGGTTTGTTCAGAAGTCTTTTCAGATCGCCGCTTGGAAGCTATGATAACACCCAATCAAGCCGATCAACGGCACTCGCGTCGCTAAGACGCTATACAGGCAAGGATAAAAACAATGTTGGCATATCCCAATATCTCTATGCGTGTTTGGCCACGTGTCGGGTCGAGTATATGGCGCCCTTCGGCGGTGTTGGGTGTGGCGACCGCGATGTTAGCTGGTTGCTCGGAAGACAACGCTTTTGCTTTCCTCGCGCCTAACAGTGAAGCAGAAAGCGCGGTCACAGTGTCGGATAGATCAGTGTCGCTGATCGAGCGCGATGTCGAAGCCCCCGACGTGTTTCAGGTCACGGATAAGGGTTTGTGGGACGGCCGTCCTTCGCTCGGAGGTGTCTGGGTTGCGCATCCCGAAGTGGACAAACCGGAACGTGTGATTATCCGCAACACGGAAAACTCCGAGTTCGTGATTGGCGCGCTGTTTCGCCGTGAACGTGACAATCCCGGCCCTGTTCTGATGGTCTCGTCAGATGCGGCCGCCGAACTTGGCATGCTGGCAGGCGCGCCTGCACAACTCAACGTGACCGCCCTGCGTCGTGAAGAGATATCAGATCCTCAAGCCGAAGCCGAAGCGGCTGAAGCAGCTGAAATGGCCGCTCAATCCGAAGCGGCGGCGGCAGAAACGGAAGCAACCCTGGCCGCATTGCCCCTCGGTGCTGCTGCCGGTGTTGCGATATCGGATGCAGCGCCTGAGGCAGATCCGGTTGCCAGCGCCGCGGCTGCGATTACGGCCGTCGAAGCAGAGGCCGCCGGTGAGACGATCAACGCTTCTGGCACGGTAGAAGGCGCCGTGGCAGCGCCTGCGATAGAATCTGAGGTCGCGCTACAAACTGCGCCCGGGATTGACGTTGCCGATCGCGATAAGAAATACCTTCAGGTCGGCATCTTCAGCCAGCAACACCATGCCGAGCGCACCGCAAGCGTAATGACGGCTGCCGGTCTGTCGCCGATTATCAGGTCAGAGACCACGCAAGGGGCCACTTTCTGGCGCGTGGTGGTGGGACCGTCTGAAAGTGTTTTCGAACGGACCAGTCAACTTGAGGTCATTCGCGGCGAAGGTTTTGTAGAGACCTTTCCCGTCTTGGATTGACATCGTATCAACGGGGTCCGACGCAGATCGGCCAACCGCTTCACATTTCGGCCTTGTCAGTTGCGTCCTACGGCCTGTTCGCAGATGGTTATTCTTAGAGGTGAAACCGGAATCGGAGACGTCATGGCTTATCTCAGAACCCTTGTTGCCGCATTGTGTCTCTGGCCTGCGCTGAACAACGCGGCGCTGGCCTTTGATGTTCAGGCTGGCTCTGCCTTTGTGAAAGACATGAATACCGGCACGGTCTTGCTCAAAAAGAACGCAGATGTGCCTCTGCCGCCCGCGTCGATGTCGAAACTCATGACGCTCTACGTCACCTTTGAGGCGATCCGCGAGGGCCGGCTGACGCTCGACGAAGAGCTTTCGGTCTCAGAACACGCGATGAGCTTTGGCGGATCGACGATGTTTCTCGACACCACGGACAGGGTCTCGGTCGAGGACCTGTTGCGGGGCATTATCGTTTTGTCAGGCAATGATGCCTGCGTGGTCCTTGCTGAAGCCCTAAGCCCGGATGGGACCGAGGTAGGCTTTGCCCGGTTCATGACAGAACGCGCCCGCCAGATGGGCATGAACCAATCGGTGTTTCTGAATTCATCAGGATGGCCAGAAGAAGGGCATGTCATGAGCATGCGTGATCTTGGAATTCTGGCCGAACGGATCATTGTTGATTTTCCCGAATACTACCCAATGTTTGCAGAAACCGAATTCGCCTTCGACGGCCGTGCGCCAAAGAATGTGCGCAACCGCAATCCCCTGCTCGAGCTGGATATCGGGGCCGATGGGCTGAAGACAGGCCACACACAAGAGGCCGGATACGGTCTGGTAGGGTCCGCGATACAGGGTGACCGGCGGGTGATCTTCGTCGTCTCGGGTATCGATACGGTGGCACAGCGTGCGAGAGAGACGGAGGCTCTCATTAATTGGTCCTTTCGCCAATTTACCGAAGCCAAAATCGCCTCGGCAGGAGAAGAAGTCTCTCGCGCCGACGTCTGGATGGGGAGCGCCGGAACGGTAGGATTGGCGCCCGCCGAAGACCTCGTGACAATGATACCGATCTTATCCTCTGGTCCGCTCGCGGCCGAGATCGTCTACAACGGTCCGATCGAAGCGCCGATTGAGGCGGGTGCGCCGATCGCCGAAATGGTGATATCGCCGGAAGGTATGCCAGAGATGCGCGTGCCGTTACTGGCGTCCGAGGCGGTGTCGCGCGGTGGGTTTGGCGTACGGCTCAAGACCGTGTCGGGGCTCTTGTTTCGGCGTGCCTTGCAAGGTGTTGTGGAGGAGGCCGACCAAAGCGACGGACAGGGGTCAGACAGCGAGGAGGCTGGGGACGCCTCTTGAGTTTTATCACGTTCGAAGGGATCGATGGGTCGGGTAAGTCGACGCAAGCCCGGTGCCTTGCGAACTGGCTCAAGGAACGTGGCATTGACGTGGTCCTGACCCGGGAACCTGGCGGCAGCGAAGGGGCAGAGCAAATCCGCAAGCTGGTCTTAGAGGGCGCGACGGACCGTTGGTCGGCGGAGAGCGAGCTTCTACTATTCACCGCCGCGCGACGCGATCACCTGGAACGTTTGATCGAGCCGTCACTCAAAGACGGCAAAGTTGTAATCTGCGACCGTTTTGTGGATAGCACACGGGTCTATCAGGGCTTGCGGCGCGCCGATCTGCGCCGAGTCGTGGATGATCTGCACGCTCTGATGATTGGTTCTGAGCCGGATCTGACGCTTCTGATTGACACCGATCCCGAACGCGGGCTGGATCGCGCCAATGCACGCGGTGGGGACGAAGCGAGGTTTGAGTCCTTTGGGCCGGAACTTCAGAAAAAGGTACGGGCAGGTTTTCTCGCGCTGGCCCGGGAACATCCCAACCGGATCGTGGTAATCGACGGAAATCGTGACATCGACGCGGTGGCCTCTGATGTTGCCAGCGCCGTCGAGGCGCAGCTGTGATGCAGTTGGATGACGCTGAAGCGCCCCTTGAACCAGACCGTATTGAAGGCGCGCCGCATCCTCGAGAGACAGAGCGCTTGTTTGGTCACAACGACGCAGAGGCCACCTTTTTGCAGGCGTTCAACGCGGGCAGGGTTCATCACGCCTGGCTGATCAGCGGACCACGCGGGATTGGAAAGGCGACGCTGGCCTGGCGGATGTCACGCTTCTTGCTTACCGCGCCGGACGCGGAGCAGGATACGGGATTGTTTGGAGCAACGCCCCCACCTGAAAACCTCGATGTGGATACCGATCATCCGGTTGCGCGTCGTTTGCGGGCCAGATCCGAGCC
>JBCCNY010000076.1:0-10500 GCA_039025595.1 Pseudomonadota bacterium
GTCTCTTCGATAGGGAGTGCAACGAATCGGGGCTCACCGGCTCTGCGCACCAACAGCAGAATTGATTTGCGCCCAGCCTCACGAGCCTCTGAAAGTCGCTCTTCCAGATCTGAAATCGACACTATAGACTGTTGCCCGGCTTCCGTGATCACATCACCGGCGCGCATTCCCTTTTCGTGAGCTTCAGACAGCGCGTCGATATCTGTCACCACAAGACCAGTTGCATTGTCGTCAAGCCCCAATTGGCCTCTCAATTCATTGGTCAGCGTGGAAAGTGTAAGGCCAAGGATCTGCTTTTCATCGGGCTCTCCGCTGTCCTCTTCAATCTGAGCCACGGGCACGGCCCCTTCGGCTTCTTCTCTGCGGCCCAAGGTGACAATCAGACTTTGGGTTTTGCCTTCGCGGAACACCTGGACGCGCACTGCTTTGCCGACCTCTGTGTTTCCGACCCTGTTTACCAGCTCGCGTGTATCTCGGACGTCAAAGCCGTCAAACTGCAAGATCACGTCGCCCGCTTGCATTCCTGCTTCCTCTGCAGGTCCTTCTGGAACATCTGTCACAAGAGCGCCTGCGACCGTTTCAAGACCAATCGCTTCGGCGACGTCATCGGTAACGTCCTGGATCCGTACACCCAACCAGCCTCTGCGCGTTTCGCCAAATTCCTTGAGCTGATCGACAACTCGGGTCACTACGTTGGAGGCCATGGAAAAACCGATTCCGATTGATCCACCGGTTGGTGACAAAATAGCGGTGTTGACCCCAATCACATTGCCCTCAAGGTCAAAGAGCGGTCCACCAGAGTTCCCGCGATTGATCGCGGCATCGGTCTGAATGTAGTCATCATACGTGCCAGACAAAGCCCGGTTGCGCGCCGAAACGATCCCGGCTGACACGGAAAAGCCCTGGCCGAGAGGGTTGCCCATCGCGACAACCCAATCTCCAACACGAGCCGTATCGCTATCTCCGAAAGATACGAACGGCAGCGCCTCGTCGGTCTCCACTTTGAGAAGGGCGATGTCCGTCTTGGGGTCGGTGCCTATGACCGTCGCTTCAAGTTCCGCTCCTGAGAAGAACTCGATTATGATTTCATCAGCCGTTTCAATGACGTGATTGTTTGTCACGATGAAACCGTCTTCGGAAATCACGAAACCTGACCCTAAGGCTGACGTTCGGCGCGGCCTATCGCCCTGGTTGTTTCGATCCTGAAATTCACGAAAGAAGTCCTCGAAAGGGCTGCCCTCCGGGACTATTGGAGATGGTCCAGTGCCCCTTGCGACCACAGTTGATGTGGTGATGTTTACCACGGATGGGCTGATTTCATCTGCCAAATCCGCGAAGCTGTCGGGTCGCGCCTGCGAAGTCAGCGCCTGAGCAATCAGGAAGGCAAACGCGAGAAACGACAGCCAGATGGCTTTGAATGCTGGGGTCTGCAGACGAGACGGGGAAAGTACGATTGCGGTCACGCTTGATCAATCCTTAACTAAGTGCCTTTTTGAGGGCGTAGATCGTCTGTGCAACTCTCGGCCCTCGTGTCATGTATGCGCTGTACGCAATTTTACAAAAGAATGTCGCTGAATTCGACCGTGTTGTCACATTGATTTGAAGCAAACATAATCATTTTCAATTGCAGACCGCGCTCCAGCTAACCGCCAAACGTTTTTGCAGCCAGAACTAGACCTGTCCCTAGTGTGATTGCGATCAGACCGATCAAGCGCCTTTGCTCTTCGCTCAGAGCACGCAGCATCGCGAGCAACTGCTCCAAAAAGGAAGGGGCCAGTGCATAGACCAGCCCCTCGAGGATGAGGACAAGCCCCAACGCGATTGTGATATCAGTCAGCATCGGCGCACCGGTCTTACTGGGCTCGGGACACACCTTGATCTGATCTGAGATAGTTGAAGAATTCGCTATCGGGCGACAGAACCATCGATGAGTTATCCCCGCGCAGAGCAGCCCGATAGGCGTTCAGTGAGCGGTAAAACTCGAAGAACTCCTCGTCTTCACCAAACGCGCCAGCAAAGATTGCGTTTCGTTCGGCATCCGCCTCACCGCGTGTGATTTCCGCTTCACGACGGGCTTCAGACACGATTTCCACCTGGGTTCTGTCTGCCTGCGCGCGAACACGCTGCGCGGCTTCGTTCCCACGCGCCCGCTCGTCCGCCGCTTCACGCTGACGTTCCGCGCGCATTCGCTCGAAGGTCGCGTCGAGGTTTTGTGACGGCAGGTCGGTCCGCTTAAGACGAACGTCCACGATTTCTACACCCAGATCAGACGCCTGTGTGACTGCACCATTCCGGATCTGAAGCATAAGTGCAGCTCGGTCAGAGCTCAGGATGTCGTTCGACGATACTGAGCCCAGGATCTCTCTCGTCTGGGCGCGCAGGATTGAATCCAGTCGGTCTTCAGCGAAATCGATGCCACCGCCACCAACCGCTTGACGGAACCGTTCCACATCGACGATCCGGTAGCGTGCAAAAGCATCGACCACCAGTCGGCGGTCATCAAGGGGTGTGACTTCAAGCGGATCTATATCCCGGCTCAAGATACGATCGTCGTACCGGACAACCTCTTGGATCACCGGGATCTTAAAGCCCAGGCCTGGATCTTCTTTGACGCTAACGACACGACCGAACTGAAGCACCAGCACCTTTTCGCGCTCATCGACGATAAATAGAGCGGATATGGCGCCCAAAACAAGCACCGCGATTATTGGAAGAATGATTGCAGACTTCTTCATATCAGTTTCCTCCCGCAACCGACGTCGTATTGCGTCGCAATTCATTGAGTGGCAAATACGGGACTACGCCCCCGGAGCCACCTCCATTCTCATCGAGGATAATCAGGTCCATGTCGCCCAGAACGTCCTCCATGGTCTCCAGATAGAGACGTTTGCGCGTTACCTCAGGTGCTTTCTGGTATTCTGTGAGAACTGCAGAAAAGCGGCTTGCCTCACCCTGCGCTTCGTTCACCACGCGTGCCCGATACCCTTCTGCTTCTTCCAAAGTCTGGGCGGCCTCACCTCTGGCTTCCGCCAGAACACGTGCCGCATAGGCATCAGCCTCCTTTTCGAGCCTGTCGCGCTCTTGTTCTGCAGCTTGAACTTCGCGGAAAGCATCGATCACCTCGCGCGGTGGGTCCGCCTTGTCAAAGTTCACGCGCACAATATTCACGCCACTGTCGTAGCTGTCCAACGTCAGCTGGATCAATTCTTCGAGGCGGGCGGCGATAGCACCACGATCCCGGTTCAGGATAGGAGCCAGCCGGGATTGCGCAATGATCTCTCGCATCGCCGATTCTGACACCGCACGGATGGTGGCGCGCGCATCGCGAAGATTGAAAAGAAATCTAGCCGGGTCCGATATATTCCAGACCACTTGGAAATCGATATCGACGATGTTCTCGTCTCCGGTGAGCATCAGACCAGCATCTGATCCACTGCCGCCGACACCGATATCTTCATTCCGTTCACTGGTAACCGAGAGTTTTTCGTAGGTGATCAGTGGCCATGGCGCGAAATTCAGACCCGGATTGGTTGTCCGGTAGTATTCGCCCAGAAACAATTCTACGGCGCGCTCTTCTGGTCTCACCGTATAAAAGCTTGCAGCGCCCCAGAGAACAGCCGCTATCAGCAGACCGATCAAAACAGTGCCCTTACCGAAGGCTGGCCCACCGCCATCACCGCTACCACTGCCGCCACCGCCACCACGACCGCCCATCAGAACACGAAGTTGATCTTGGCCCTTGCGCACCAATTCGTCGATTTCGGGGATTTGCGGTCCTCCCTCGGGGGGGCGGCGACCTCCGTTACCTCCGCCACCCCGGTTGCCACGGTCCTCGCCGTTGCCACCGCGATTGCCGTCGCCGCCCCATGGGCCGCCAGATTGTCCAGCCATTTGGTTTTCCCTTGCATAGGCGCGCAGATATCCGCGCAGTGTTTGTTTCATACCTGTGCAGCGCTGACCGAAATTCAAGCAACAACGCCTAAGCGCTTCGCATTGGTTCACGCATAGTCACGATTTCTTCCGACATAGTGGGGTGTACTGCGACAGTCCTGTCGAAATCTTCTTTTGTCGCACCCATTTTCACGGCGATCCCCGCCAATTGGATCATTTCACCTGCGCCCGGTGCGACGATATGGCAGCCGAGAACCTTACGCGTCGCTTTCGCGACAACCAGTTTCATCAATACCCTGTCCGGTTGGCCGGCGAAGGCCGTGCGCATTGGGCGAAAGGATGTGCAAAAAATATCAACCGGTTCCTGTTCCCGGGCGTCTTCTTCGCTCAGGCCGACGGTGCCAAATTCCGGCTGGGTAAAGACAGCAGAGGGGATTAGATCGTGATCTACTGGCGTCGGAACGCCTTTGAACACAGTATCAACAAACGCCATACCTTCTCGAATAGCTACGGGCGTCAGGTTGACGCGGTTCGTGACATCCCCAATCGCATAGATCGACGGAACGTTGGTCTGGCTAAACTCATCCACCAAGACTTCGCCCCACCGTCCAACTTTCACTCCAGCCTCTTCGAGCCCTAGACCTTCCGTGTTGGGATCGCGTCCCGTGGCGAACATAACAGCGTCAAAGACACCCTCCTGACCGGTGCTGGACTTCACCCAGATCGGGCCCTCAGTGACACTGTCTTTTGCGACATCTGCCTCGCCTGCGGGCGCGCCCATCGAATGCTCTAAAACCCGTGGATTCTTTTGGGCATGAACGGACGGGTTCATTTCGAGAATATTCGTGCCAACATGCAGCGAGATCCCTTTTTCGCGCATGCCTTCGGCGATGATACCGCGTGCTTCCTCGTCAAATCCGCGTAAGATCTGCGCACCGCGGTAATATTGTGTCACCTTCACGCCAAGACCGGACAGGATACAGGCGAATTCGCAGGCGATGTAGCCACCGCCGACAATGAGGATCGAGTCCGGTAAGTCTGGCAGATGGAAAATATCATCCGAGACGAGGCCCAGTGATGCATTGGGGATGTTTGGCCGTACAGGATGACCGCCGGTTGCAACCAAGATGTGTTTCGCTTTGAAACGCTGTCCGTCTGCCAACTCGATCTGATGAGGATCGACGATCCTCGCTCGCAGATCGAACGTCTCGACGCCAGAGCCGGATAAAAGATCTCGATAGATATTCTCAAGACGATCCAATTCCGCATTCAGTTTGCCACAAAAAGACCGCCAATCAAAACTTCCAAGCCTCAGATCCCAACCGTAGGCGCCCGACGTTTCGGGCAGGGAGGCAAACTCCGACGCAAAAACCATCAGTTTCTTTGGCACACAGCCACGGATGACACAGGTGCCGCCGTATCGGTCCGCCTCTGCCAGCGCGACTTTTGCGCCCGTCTGGCCCGCCATTCTGGCCGCGCGTACCCCGCCGGAGCCGCCGCCGATGACAAAGAGATCATAGTCGAACGAAGTCATAGGCCCGCCAAATCCTCTAATCCTCGAGATTCAGGAACAGATTTTCGGTCTCTGCGAGTTCAAGACAGTCTTTATTTACAGTACCCGAATTAATGTCGCGACACTCCACGCGCCCGTCGCCATAACCGAGCACAACAACATCACAAATATCGATAAATAGGCCGTTTTCGACAACGCCCGGCATCTGATTGAGAACCATCGACATCTGGTGCGCGTTCCCGATCCGACCAAGGTGCAGATCCAGAATGTAATTCCCCTCATCCGTCACAAAGGGCTTGTTACCGGTCATGCGCAAGTGCGTCGCCTGTCCCAGTACATCCATGGAAACAAGCAATTCCTCTATCAACGCCTTGGTGGTTTTCCAACCGAATGGCACAATCTCTACGGGCAGTGGAAATGCACCAAGGGTTTCAACCTGCTTTCCCACATCGGCGATTACGATCATTCGATCAGATGCGGTCGCCACAATTTTCTCTTGTAGCAAAGCGCCGCCACCGCCTTTGACTAAGTTCATTTCACCGTCCAGCTCGTCGGCGCCATCAATTGTCACATCCAGCCAGCGAGCTTCGTCCAAAGTGACAACGTCGATACCCAGGTCTTCGGCGAGCTTTGCCGTGCGCTTCGAAGTTGGTACAGCCCGGATGCTTAACCCATCGTCGCGCACCAATTCACCAAGACAACGTACCATCCAAGCTGCTGTGGAACCCGTCCCAAGTCCAACGCGCATGCCATCCTCGATGTAATCCACGGATTTTTTCGCAGCGACAAATTTCGCTTTGTCGATGGGTGACAATTCTCCGGACAACGTGTTCCTCCTGGCCAGCTTCGCGGTTTATAGGGAGAATACAAAGGAGGTGCGAGTATATTCGGTATTGTTCGGCCAAAGCACTGTTGGAAATCACCAACCGCCTGGCGATTGGCTCCGGTGGACTTGGAATTCGCCTTGATCGAATTTGCCTTCAGATCGAGGCCTTTCGACCGCAACCCAAGGCAACGGCCGATCAGACGTCTAAACCTGACGCCCCCGTCGCGATTAATTTAATCTCGATTTGCTGTTCAACTGGTTTCTTCGCCGATACAAAGCTACCTCCCTCGCCAAACAGAACCAACACGCCTGCCGCGAGAAGTAGTATAAAACCTGTTGCTTGCACGTCGTTCTCCCGGACAGGAAGCCATCGCTTTCTTCCGTGTCGTCGCAGAAGACGGTTAAAACCCTGTTAAACACGAATCGCGAAACGTCGTTTTCTTTTGGTTGCGTTCCACCCGATCCGCTTAGATCAACCCATCATGACTAGATATCTCTTGCACTACGCACCCGATAACGCCTCTCTCGTGATCCGGCTGGCTATGGGTGAGCTGGGCCTGCCGTTTGAAACTTGTCTCGTGGATCGCTCGGTTGATGAACAAAAAAGCGCAGCCTACCGGCGGCTGAACCCAAATGGACTGATCCCGGTTCTCGAAACAGAGGACGGTCCGATCTTCGAGACCGCGGGGATCTTGCTTTGGCTAGTGGATCAGCACGGTGAGCTCGGCCCTCAGATCGGCGAACCTGAGCGCGGGCGGTTTCTGAGTTGGCTGTTTTTCGTGTCCAATACTCTGCATCCTGCTTTGCGCATGCTGTTTTATGCGCCGAACTACATTGGGGAGGACAGGGCGCACCAGGCGCAACTGACCACCGTGGCTTCTGGCGAGGCGGCGCAGTATTTCAGCATGTTGGATCGCGAGGCCGCGCGCTCAGACGCAGTATTCGGGGCAGGAACAGTGACTGTTTTGGACTTCTACATCGCTGCCTGTCTGAGATGGGCGCAACTCTATCCAGTGGCTTCGCCGCACCTCAGTCGCTTTGCGTCTCAAAACTGGCCAAATTTGCATTCCATGGCCCAACGGCTAGAAGACCGTCCCAACGTGACAGCCTGGCGTCAGGCAGAAGGCGTCGCTGCATTGCCCTTTACGGCGCCGGATTACCCAGATCCGCCAGAGGGAAGTGCCTTATAAATAGACATGACGCGGAACTTGGGCAGGGTGTCGCTATTGCGACATTGCTGGGATCTCTATCGCGCCATAGACAGAAGCCAGCGTCGGAGAAAGCGAGCGGGACATGTTCCTTTCCGTTTTTGATATGTTCAAGGTCGGCATTGGGCCGTCGTCATCCCACACGATGGGTCCGATGGTGGCGGCAGGTCGGTTCCTGCAGGCGATGCGCGAGGCCCCATTTGAGTTTCACGGTCTGAAGGCGATACTACACGGCTCGCTTGCGTTTACCGGGGTCGGACATGCCACTGATCGGGCCACGATCCTTGGCCTGGCCGGTTTTTCCCCGGACACATACGATCACGATCTTGCGGTACAGGCGCTTAACCAAATTCGTGACACGAAGAGCGTGACTCCTCCTGGTCTGCCCCCGCTGGTCTTTTGTCCTAAGGATGACGTGATCTTTGATTTCGGACCGCCCTTGCCGGGCCATGCCAATGGAATGGTTCTGATGGCCACCGATGCTCAAGGCGATGTTATCTTGCGTGAGACCTATTACTCAATCGGAGGCGGCTTTGTCGTGACCGAGGCAGAACTTGCAGAAAAGGAGGGGGGACGAGAGGATTTGCCCGTTCCTTATCCGTTCAGATCCGCTTCAGATATGCTGGGGATGGCGGAAACTTCCGGCAAGTCCATTGCTGAAATGAAGCGCGAAAATGAACATGCCTGTCGCGATGCAGGAGCCGTTACCGAGGGTGTTCGCCGGATTTGGGAGGTCATGGACGCCTGTATTGAACGCGGCCTTTCCCATGACGGCATTTTGCCCGGGGGCTTGTCGGTGAAACGCAGAGCGAAGGCTATACATGACGCTTTGTTGCAAGAGCGGGGTCGGAACCTCAGCGCGCCGCATCTCATCAACGACTGGATTAGCACGTATGCAATGGCCGTCAACGAAGAGAATGCTGCCGGTGGCCAAGTTGTGACGGCACCAACGAATGGGGCGGCGGGTGTTATGCCTGCCGTCATAAAATATTGGCTTGAACATGTTCCCGGGGCACGGTCGCAGGATGTGGATACGTTTCTACTGACCTCATCGGCGATCGGGGGACTCGTGAAGTATAACGCGTCCATCAGCGGGGCCGAGGCAGGCTGTCAGGCCGAGGTTGGAAGTGCAGCGGCCATGGCAGCCGCCGGTTTTGCCGCCGTCATGGGTGGCACGCCTGCACAAATTGAAAACGCCGCGGAAATCGCCCTCGAACACCATCTGGGTATGACGTGCGACCCGGTCAAAGGTCTCGTTCAAGTCCCCTGCATAGAGCGAAATGGTCTGGGAGCGATCAAAGCGGTCAGCGCGGCAAGTCTCGCGCTTCGAGGCGATGGCACACATCTCGTGTCGTTGGATGTTTGCATTGAAACCATGCGCCAAACCGGGCTCGATATGAGTGAGCGCTACAAAGAAACGTCTCTCGGCGGTTTGGCTGTAAACGTTCCGAATTGCTGATTCAGGCTATACCCAGTTAGGCGCTGTTTGCAAAAGAGCGGCTGCTGCGGTCTCGAAAGCTGATTCGGGCAGAACCAAAAGCATTTTAGGCGACGTAACAGATATCGACACCGGTCCCATCGCTTCGTTGGATGTCCCGATTTGCCCGTCAGGCGTGAAGTTCAAGCCCGAGATTGGCCATTTGAGACCTTCAGAGACGCCCTCGACCGCACCGAACGGGAATAAAGAGACGGGCGTGCCCTCAGGGAGATCAATCGAAAAGGATGGCGGGACCAAAAAGGAGACATCCCTGTTGCCGAGCAATATGCATCTTTTGGTTGCAAACCGCACAAGAGCGTTGAGGTTTGCGAGATGATGGTCGGTTCGCGCACCCGTGAACCCAACACCCAAAATCAGAGGCGCCTCTATGCTACGCAGGCATTTGTCGAAATCCGTGCTGTCCTGATCCTTAAAATGATACAGGGTTTTTTCTTGCAGACCGGCGAGCGTCGCCGCATCAATGGAATCGAAATCACCGATCACAGCTTTTGGTGTTAGGCCATGGGCGAAAGCCGCGCATGCACCGCCATCTGCCGCGACGACACTTGTGCTCATTTTAAGGCAGCGATCGATGTCTCTGCTTACAAGATCCCCGCTACCAATCAGGGTTATGGGATCATTTTGGTTAACAATCATCGCTATTTTTCCGCGATTAACCACTAATTTGGAAACAAGACACATTCTGGCCTCGAAAAGATACTGTAAAATTCTAAGAATCGGACCGCTTTTGACCCGGGCAACGCAGTACAAAGAATTGTTGCAGGCATAGCAGAGCGAGCAAGACAATGGTTTCGACCAGTAAAATTCTCACAGTTTCCTACGGTACGTTTTCGTGCACGCTAGAGGGTTTCGACGATTCTTTCGAAACGATGAAGGCGATCGCGGAGTATTTTCGGGATTTGGCCGCCGATGATCGCTATTTTGGTGCGGAACCTCCGACACCGGATGCTGACATGCTTGCGCGCATTGCTGAACGCGAAATTGCACGCCGCGTGGAAGCGCATGAGGAGCCTGGAAGAATAATCTTGCGCGCTGATTCCGAGCAGCCCGAAACTGTCTCAACGGCGTCACCTTCGAGTACCGACACGACAGATGTTGCCTTGGACGCCGAAACGCTGAGTGAGGATGCAGCGCTTGCAAGTGCGGAACCTTCTGCGCAGGCAGAGGCGATTGAACAGCCAGAAGCAGAAGATGAATTACCGCCGACCGATGCTGCAATTGCAGACGCGGACGAGACGGCTTTTGAACCAAACGCTGCTCCCGCGATCGAAGTTGAAGCGGCGGAAGAGCCCGAGCCGCTTGTCGCTGATACAACGGATGCAATCGCCTCAGACGAGGCCGAGTTGGACAGCGTCACACCGGCGGAAACCGACAGCATGTCGTCTTACATCGATTATGTTGACACCGAAGCGTTTGGAGAGTTTTCAACCGAAGCCGAAGCCGAAGCCGAAGCCGAAGCCGAAGCCGAAGCCGAAGCCGAAGCCGAAGCCGAAGCCGAAGCCGAAGCCGAAGCCGAAGCCGAAGCCGAAGCCGAAGCCGAAGCCGAAGCCGAAGCCGAAGCCGA
>JBCCNY010000077.1:0-10499 GCA_039025595.1 Pseudomonadota bacterium
GAACAAAGACCGCTTCGCCTCTTTACTGACACTCGGTGTGGCTGTGGCCTTCTTTCTCTTTTTTGCTGTTAACATGTCTATGGTTATGGGACTTGCGCCGGTGGTGGGTGTGCCCTTACCGCTTGTCAGCTTCGGAGGGTCGGCGATGCTGATCCTGATGCTGGGCTTCGGACTGGTCCAGAGTGCACATATTCATAGGCCGCGCTGATGGCACTGAATGTCCTTTTCGCCGGTCGTCACGAACGTTGGCCTGAATTCGAGCCGCCCCTGCGACGCGCCTTTGAAGAGAATGGAATTGAGGCGGAGCTGGCACTCGAACTCGCGCCGGACAGCGTGGATTACATCATCTACTCCCCCACTGGCGGCCTGAAGGATTTCCGCCCTTACACCCGCACCAAGGCCGTGCTGAGCCTCTGGGCCGGGGTTGAGAAAATCGTTCCCAATACGACACTCACCCAACCTTTGACGCGCATGGTCGACGAGGGTTTGGAACGCGGAATGACCGAATGGGTGACGGGCCATGTTCTGCGTCATCACCTCGGAATGGATGCTCATATTCTCGGCCAGGATGGACAATGGCGTGCTGCGGTACCGCCCTTGGCACCGGACAGGCCGGTCACGATCCTTGGGCTGGGCACGCTCGGGCAGGCCTGCGCGCAAGCCTTGGTGGCTCTTGGTTTTCCGGTCACAGGCTGGTCGCGCGCGCCCAAAGACATCCCGAATTTCCTGTGCCGTTATGGAACTGCCGGTCTATCCCAGGCCCTTGAGACGGCCGAGATATTGGTGCTGCTCCTGCCGCAAACGACCGCCACGGAAAATGTAGTGAATGCCCGCACGCTGGCAGTGCTTCCCCGGGGCGCCGTGATCATTAATCCCGGTCGGGGTGGATTGATTGATGACGAGGCACTGCTCGCCGCGCTGAACTCCGGCCAGATCGGACATGCGACGCTCGATGTGTTTCGGAAAGAGCCTTTACCGCCCGATCATCCCTACTGGGCGCATCCAAAGGTCACTGTAACACCCCATATCGCGTCTGATACCCGACCCGAAACCGCAGCGCGCGTCATCGCAGAAAACATACGCCGTGGCGAAGCAGGCGAGGCGTTGCTGCACCTTGTGGATCGAAGCCTGGGTTACTGACGAGGACAGGCGGACTGGCTTGGCTTGGGGACGCGGTGGTCCTCAAATCTGTTCGACCGAAACCGTCTCGCTTGAGTAAAAGGCCAGATGGTCCTTGAGACGCGCAACACTCTCTTTGGGACTTTCATAGCTCCATACCGCATTCTTCAATGTGCCGCTCTTTGTGACGATCGAAAAATACCGCGCATCGCCTTTATGGGGACAATGGGTGCTGTGGTCACTCTCGTCGAGGAACGCCATCGCGATATCGTCACGCGGAAAGTAAACAACATCTGGCAGGCTTCCCTCACTGAGGACGAGAGCCGACTTGCTTTCGCCCAGCACGGCCCCGCCTGCGCGCACGCTCCAGGTCCCGTCTGATTTATGTATCGTGATCTCACTCATGGTTTTTCCTCCCAAAGCGCTGGCTTGGATGCATGTTCACGCCGCTCGGTGAAACAGATTTATGTCACAACGGGGCCGTCGCCGCCTCCAGCCAAGTTGCCACATCCCCTTCGACCATAGATGCGACACGTGCGCGACACTCTGCGTGATAGGCGTTTAGCCAGTCTCGTTCAACCCGCGCCAGCATATCCACGTCGATCAGCCGACGGTCAATCGGTGCATAACTGAGGGTTTCGAAACAGAGCTTGTCGCGCTTGTCCCCACCCGGTAAAGGCTCCGCCTTTTGTACGACGACGATGTTCTCAATGCGAATGCCAAAGGCGCCTTCGCGATAATATCCGGGTTCATTGGAGACGATCATGCCGGGCTCCAGCTTGACATGCGAGGCGCGGGATAGCCGTTGCGGCCCTTCATGCACACAGAGATTGACGCCAATCCCGTGCCCGGTGCCGTGATCATAATCCTGATCTGCGAGCCAGAGCGGAAAGCGGGCCAAAGCGTCGAGATCACGACCCGCCAACCCTTTGGGCCATCGCGCCCGGCTCATCGCGATCATTCCTTGCAAGACCCGCGTAAACGCCGCGCATTCTTCTTCCCCGGGCTGGCCAACGGGCAAGGTACGCGTGATATCCGTGGTGCCGTCCTCGTATTGACCGCCCCCGTCGAGCACCAATAACTCGCCCTCGGCCAGTACCCGGTTGCTGCTTTGGGTCACACGGTAATGCGGCAGCGCGCCATGCTGGCCCGACCCTGCAATCGTGTCAAAACTGATATCGAGCAATTGGCCCGTCTCGCGGCGGTACATTTCCAACTGGCAGACAACGTCAATTTCGGTGATCGTGCCCGGCGCCTGCTGGTCAAACCAACTCAGAAACCGGCAGAGCGCGGCACCATCGCGAATATGGGCGGCGCGCGTTGCAGCGATCTCTGCCTCGGATTTTCGTGCTTTGGGCAGGATACAGGGATCTTCCCCCCAAAGGATCTCTATCTCCGCGGTCTTCATTTGATCGACGATCCATTGCGGCACGCTCGCACGATCAAGTCGCACCGGACCATCCAGCTCAGCCAGCGCGTTCGCAACATCCCCAATCGGGAGGATTGCCACATCATTTCCCAGATGTCGGCGCACGTCATCGTCCAGCTTTGCGCCATCAATCAGCAATGTCACCGCGCCGCTATCGTGCAGAATGGCAAATCCATGAGGCACCGGATTGCGTGGAATGTCGCTGCCGCGAATGTTGAGCAACCAGGCCAGGGAATCCGGAAGGGTGATGATCGCGGATCGGATGCCGCTTGCCGATAAAACGGCGGCCAACTCAGCGCGCTTCTCGGCATGCGACCGTCCGGCCAAGGCATCGGGATAGACACGCACCGGCCCGACAGGCGCGGCCGGTCGATCCGGCCAGCAGCGATCGATCAGATTATCACCGGCCACGAGATCAATCCCGGTATCTTTCAACTCCTTCTCAATGGCTGACAACTGATCGGGCGTGTAGAGCCAGGGATCAAACCCAACCTTGGCGCCCTCTTCGAGTTCTTTGCGGATCCAGGATGCCGGCGTGGTCTCGGGCCAGTGCACAACCTGAAAATGGGTTGGATCAGCCTGGGCGCGCGCTTGCGTTCGGTATCGCCCGTCCACAAAGAGGCCTGCCGTGTCCAGCAAGGCCACGCAGAAACCAGCCGAGCCGGTAAATCCGGTCAGCCACGCCAGCCTTTCATCTCCCGGCGCGACGTATTCACCCTGATAGGCATCCGCGCGCGGCACCAGATATCCGGCCAACCCCTCCGCACGCATTTCATCGCGCAACCGTGCCAATCGCGGCGGTCCCTGTTCCGGGGAGGCGCTTTCCACAAAGGACTGAAATACCGCGTCGCGCATCGGCTCAACCGCTCCTGTTGACCACTCTTATTATACGCATGCTCCCGGGCAGGCTCCTGCCCGACGCATGACGATGCCTCGAAAGATGAAACAGGGAACGCGGAGCTTCAAGCTTTGTCTGCCGCCGCTCTCAACTGGCTTTGCGCATCCCCATAACCCGGGCGCGAGCCCTTGGGTCGCTATCAAAAAGCGCGGCCAATTGCTCTGTCATGGCGCCCGCCAATTGATCGGCATCCGTTATTGTAACCGCGCGCTCGTAATATCGTGTCACGTCATGCCCGATGCCAATTGCCAAAAGCTCCACGTGACGGCGCCGCTCAACCATCGCAATCACATCGCGCAGATGCTTTTCGAGATAATTGGCAGGGTTGACAGAGAGCGTTGAATCGTCGACCGGTGCCCCATCGCTGATCACCATCAGGATTTTACGCGCCTCGCGCCTTGCCGTCAGACGACGATGCGCCCATTCAAGCGCTTCGCCATCGATGTTTTCTTTGAGCAGGCCTTCCTTCATCATCAGCCCGAGATTGTCCCGCGTGCGCCGCATCGGCGCATCTGCTGACTTATAGACAATATGCCGCAAGTCATTCAGCCGCCCGGGCAATTGCGGGCGCCCTTCGTTGAGCCAGGTTTCACGGCTCTGACCACCCTTCCAAGCCCGTGTTGTAAAGCCGAGGATCTCGACCTTGACCGAGCATCGCTCGAGCGTTCGGGCCAAAACATCAGCACAAACCGCCGCAATGGAAATCGGACGTCCACGCATAGAACCTGAATTATCGAGAAGCAGCGTCACAACCGTGTCGCGGAACTCGGTATCTTTTTCGACCTTGAAACTGAGCGGCGTCGTTGGATTGGCGACAACCCGTGCCAGGCGACCGGCGTCCAGAATACCTTCTTCCCGGTCAAATTCCCAGGATCTGTTCTGCTGTGCCTGCAAACGCCGCTGCAACTTGTTCGCCAAACGGCTGACCGCGCCTTTCAGAGGCTCAAGCTGTTGGTCGAGAAAGGCACGCAGGCGTTCCAGTTCGACAGGTTCTGCCAGATCTTCGGCGGCGATTTCCTCGTCAAAATGTGTGTTGTAGACATTGTAAGAAGGGTCTGCATCAGAAACAGGAGGCGGCGCGGGCGGCTCCAGCGGAGCATCGGCCTCGGGCGTATCGGGCTCCTCGGCGAGGGTGTCATCGGCCACTTCATCCGCGCTGACCTGGGCTTGCGCGGCGTCTTTCTGTTCATCCTGACTTTGCTCGGGATCAGCGTCAGCTTCGGCGTCGTCGGCTTCGTCCTGGCCCTGACTGTCAGGATCCTGATCCTCTTCATCGGCGTCCTGTTCAGCGTCGTTCTCTTCTTCCTGATCAAGCGCATCGGGATCGTCACCCAACTGATCCCCGTATCCCAGATCCTCGATAATCTGTCGCGCAAATCGCGCAAACTCGGTCTGATCCGCCAGTTTGGCTTGCAAGCTCTCGAGCGTGCCACCCGCCTGATCGGTGATGAAGCCCTTCCAGAGCTCCATCACATTGCTGGCCCCTTCAGGCAAAGGACGGCCGGTTGCAAGGTGCCGGATCAGGTAGCCCGCCGCAACAGCAAGCGGAGCTTCCGAGCTATCCGTGATCTGAGAGTATCCACGTCGTCTGGCATCCGCGCCGATTTTCGCATCGATGTTACCGGCGGTTCCGGGCATATCCTGCGCGCCGACCGCTTCGCATCGCGCGGTTTCCATCGCCTCATAAAGATCGCGCGCCATTTCACCGGCAGGAGCATAGTGGGCATGCAGACGCTCGTCGTGATATTTGTGGCGAAGCGCCAACGCATCAGCGGTCCCGCGCGCCTGCAATACTTCATCTCGGGTCATACGGCGGCTGACTTGCGGCAGCCGCATCATGTCCCCAGAACAGCCTGCAGGATCGACCGAGTACGTCACGGTCATGTCAGGATTATCAGCCAGCACTTTCGTGGCCTCAGCCAACGCTTTCTTAAACGGATCTGCCGGATTTTCGGTCTGCGCCATTGCCCCTGGCCCGTATCTGAAATCAATCAGCTGGAGAGTAGTATTCTCGCAGCGGAATTGCCAGAGCTGGGAGGGTGTTTAGCAGTCTGTTCAGCCGGGCAGGATCATGCGGGTGCAGGTGGCCAAGCGCCGTTCAATCGCTCGCCCCGCCCGATCCGCCCGCGACGGGTCCTTTTTGGAGTAGCGCAGGCGCATCAAATGCGCCATTTCTGTCCAACCGGCAATGCGCCAGTGACGCGCGTCTCTTGGATCCACTCCCTCCTCGACAGCGATCGGCAAAACAGCATCGACCAGAGCGTCGAAATCGGTTTCAAACCGAACTGCACGTTCTGATGCCGGATCGTGTTGCGCTAAGTGGCGCGCGGCCACAGCAGAAAATCGCCCAGCACAGGTGGCGAAAGCTTCGGTCTGCGACGCGGCTCGGCCGTCGCGCGATTGATCGGTGGCAAAAGTAGGAAGGCTACCCCAGAGAATGATCGCACAACCGAGGGCAAAGACAGACCGCAAAGCAAACAACGCGCAAGCTGTGTCTGCAACATGTAAACGACGTGCGATGATCCGATCATGGGCCATCGCAAAACGATCAAACAAAGAAGCTGAAAAATGGTAAACTTAGCGCTCAAACCGCGCAGAGTGGTGCATTAGCGCAACTTTGGCGGTGAGTCGGGATCCATTCCTGGGGCAGCGCCCGGTGCCGCATTCAGATCAACTTTCGGCAAGTCGAAGCGCAATCCGACCAGCGCCATGCGCATCACAACCGGATCGACTGCGCCAAAGAACCCAACATCGAGCATTGCCGCCTCAAGGCCTGAAAACTGCAAGACTTCCGAAATGCTGCGCGCCAGCGCCTCCTCTGCGTCTGGCCGTGTCCCGACAAAGCCCAGAAGGTGCCCTTTTGCCTCTGTGTCGTAGGTGACGCCCACGAGATAGGCCAGATCGGCAAGACCTTCGGAGGCCGCCAAACGCGCATCGAGTGCTTCTAGAAAGGTTTCCGGCAAGCCACCCGGCGGGTGGATTTCCCTGATTTGGGCCTCAACTTCTTCCGGCGCATCTCCCAGCATTTCGGCCAACCACGTCATCGCGTCGGGTGGCAAAAGCATGGCTGACGGGGCGGCCTCTAGGTTCAGACCCATGCCGAGCCCCTGATCGGACAGCATCTCAACCAATGCACGGCCCGACAAAGCCACGTAATCCGCCGCTGACCCGGCAAAAGATGACAAGCGTCGCTCAGTGTCAAAAACAAGAATGTAAGCCTGGCCTTCCACCTCGAAGGCCTGCGGCACCACGTTGTCGCCCTCGGCCTCGGTTTCGAGCAGCAAAAACAACTCGGCAACGGCCAGCGTTTCATAAAACCGCATACGCGCGGTATCGGTTTCCTCAGCCTCCATCGCCGCATGAACCCGATCAAGGGGTGTCTCAATATCCATCCAGCACCTCTCTGACCCGGGATTTCAAAACCGGTAAAAGTTCGTCTTCAAACCATGGGTTTTTCTTCAACCAACCGGTATTTCGCCATGACGGATGGGGCAAGGGGAAGACCTGCGGCGCGTGATCGCGCCATGTCGCAACCGTTTCTGTAACGCCCTCCCGCGTCCCCATGTGATAGCGATGCGCATAGCCCCCGACATAAAGGCGCAAGCGGATATGCGGCAGCGACCTGATTACGTCTCCATGCCAGGTTTGACCACAGACCCGCGGCGGCGGAAGGTCCGAACCCTTTGCGTCATAGCCAGGAAAACAGAACGCCATAGGGACCATGGCCACCTTAGACATGTCGTAGAAATCATCGCGCGTCACACCCATCCAGTCGCGCAAGCGATCACCCGACGGGTCATCGAAGGGCACGCCGGATTGGTGCACGCGCATCCCAGGTGCCTGCCCTGCGATCAGAAGCTTCGCTTTCGACTGAAACCAGACAACGGGACGTGGCGCGTGCTGCGTCTGCGTCGCGGCAAAACGGTCTGTGCACACCCGACACGCGGCAATATCTCTATGCAAATCCATCGCCGGTTAAACTAGGCGCACACCGACTTCTTTCATCCCCGCCCGCGCGACTGCCAGAGATCCGTCGAGGTCAATCGCCCGACTGAGATCTTCACGAACCTCCACCTCATATCCCAGTCTTGCCGCATCCACGGCTGTGTAGTTCACACAGAAATCAGTGGCCAGCCCGGCCACGGAGAGACGCGTGATCCCCCGGTTCTGAAGATATCCATGCAACCCCGTTGGCGTCTTGTGATCGTTTTCGAAGAAGCCCGAATAGCTGTCGATAGTGGGATTATAGCCCTTGCGCACGATCATTTCGGCTCTGTCCGCTGCAAGCGCGGGGTGAAACTCCGCCCCTGTCTGGCCCTGAATACAATGATCGGGCCAGAGGATCTGCGGCCCATAGGGCATCTCTGTCAGGCTCATCACCTCCGCGCCAGGATGACTGGACGCGAAAGAAGAGTGTCCCGCCGGATGCCAGTCCTGGGTCAGGATCACCGCCTCTACTTCGGACATTAGCGCATTGATCCCTGCAACGATCTCGTCCCCACCGGCCACAGCAAGCGCGCCTCCGGGGCAAAAATCGTTCTGCACATCAACGACGATCAGAGCATGCATGTCACTCTCCTGCATCAATCTCCAACCCAACCTGCCGCGAAGAGGGTCAGGGAACAACACTGAATCAAACCTGCCACTCAGACAGGCTTGATTTTCAAACACTGTTCGCCATAAGCCCCCATTGCCATGTATACGATCGCTGCGCTCTACCATTTCACCCATTTCGAGGTCCCGCAGGCCTTGCGCGTGCCGCTTTTGGCGCTCTGCGAGCAATCGCGCATTTCCGGCACGCTTCTTCTGGCGTCTGAGGGCATAAACGGCACGATCGCAGGTCCGAAAGCTGGCATTGAGGCGGTGATCGCCCATATTCGAGCCCTGCCGGGCTGCGCCGATCTGACATGGAAGGAAAGCAGCGCTAGCCAGCAGCCATTTCGGTGGCTGAAGGTCCGCGTGAAACGCGAGATCGTCACAATGGGTCAGCCAGATGTAGATCCGCGTGCAAAGGTCGGTCACTACATCCCACCCTCCGAATGGAACGCGCTGATTTCTGAACCGGATGTGGCCGTGATCGACACGCGCAACGATTTTGAGGTCGCGATTGGCAGTTTCCAAGGCGCAATCGATCCGCACACCGCGTCGTTCCGGGATTTCCCCGATTGGTGGCAGGCCAACAAGGCGCAATTCGACGGCAAACGCATTGCCATGTTCTGCACGGGAGGCATTCGCTGTGAAAAATCAACAAATTATCTTCTGGGTCAGGGGATAGAAAAGGTCTTTCACCTTCAGGGTGGGATCTTAAAATATCTCGAAGAGGTTCCCGAGACCGAGAGCCTGTGGCAAGGCGAATGCTTTGTTTTTGATGGGCGTGTCGCGGTCGGCCACGGCTTGCGCGAGGGCCGTCACATCCTGTGTCACGCCTGTCGGTGCCCGATCCTGCCCGAAGATCGCAGCCACCCCGAATATGAGGAAGGCGTGTCCTGCCATCTGTGTGCCGATGACACGTCCGAGGCCGACAAAGCCCGGTTTCGCGAGCGTCAAAAGCAGATGACCCTGTCGCAGGCGCGTGGCAAACGCCATGTCAAAATCATCTATGAGGATGAAGTATAATCCCATTGTGCGCTGACGCATCGGGGCTTGGCATTGAGGCGGTCGCGCGATACCCGAGGCGCATCAAGGTTCAAGGACCACAGGGATGACCGATAAACCAGATCCCGCCGAAATGGCGCGCGAGGTGCTTCAGATCGAGGCGGATGCGCTTTTGCAAATGCGCGCAGGACTATCGGCTGAGTTCGGCGCCGTTGTGTCCGTTCTGTTGAAAACCAAAGGCCGCGTTATCGTTTCAGGCATGGGCAAATCCGGGCATGTTGCAGCCAAGATCGCGGCCACGCTTGCCAGTACCGGGACACCCTCGCAATATGTCCACCCCGGCGAGGCGAGCCACGGCGATCTGGGTATGATCACCGATCAGGACGCCGTTTTGCTGATTTCGAATTCCGGAGAAACCCGCGAGCTGGCTGATATCATTGCCCATTGCGCACGCTTTGCCATTCCCTTGGTAGGCATCACGAAAAAGGCGGCTAGCACCCTCGCCCGCCAGGCGGCGCATGTGCTTTTACTGCCGGACGCGCCAGAGGCGTGCGGCATTGGTATGGCGCCCACCACATCAACAACCTGCACCATGGCGCTGGGAGATGCGATTGCGGTGGCCATGATGCGCTCGCGCGGATTTGCAAAGGACAGTTTTCTAGCCTTTCACCCCGGCGGCACCTTGGGGGCGCAACTGCTCAAGGTCTCGGCGGTGATGCATCGCGGAGACGCCTTGCCGATTGTAGCACCCGAAACACAGATGACCGAGACACTGCTGGAGATGACCGCCAAAGGCTTCGGCGTCGCAGCCGTGGTGGAGGGCGAAACGCTCAAAGGCGTCATCACGGACGGCGACCTGCGGCGGAACATGGACGCCCTTTTGTCCCAAAACGCGGCTGAAGTCGCCACGCCCACCCCCCTGACCGTGCCCCCCGACATGCTGCTCGTCGAAGCGCTCGGGATCATGAACAGCAAAAAACGCACCGTGCTTCTGGTCACCGGAGAAACTGGCAAGCTTGAAGGCCTCGTCCACATCCACGACGCCCTCCGCGCCGGCGTCGCCTGACACACCGCACGCGCATCGCAATCAGATTTTAGGAAGGGTTTATCGCCTGAGCAAGATGAACCGATGCAAACGGAAACTAAGCCGATAGCAGCTTCAAAGCCAGATCGGACGTTCAAGGCAGGTGCAGCGAGTGGCCGCTTCGAACCCTTACCTACCAAAGAACGGACTGGCTTAGGCCGACTCTTTCTTTCTAGAACTTTTGAATTCTGAGGATACGACTAAAAGACCACCCCCGACGATCAGGATGCTTCCAAGCAGTGTCGTCACCGTTGGCAAAGACCCCCAGAATATCCAACCCCAAAGCACTGCAAAAGGCAGAGAGCTATATTCAAACGGGGCCATCTGGTTTGCCTGACCATAGCGATAGGCTTGACTGATGCAGTAAAAACCAA
>JBCCNY010000078.1:0-10464 GCA_039025595.1 Pseudomonadota bacterium
ACTCGGCGATCCGCGCATAAAGCAGTGTGAAATCCTCGCCTGTATCCCCGATCAACGCCTGCCCGATCGAGTAAAACACCTCGGCGGCTCCGTCGGCCACGCTCGAGATTCGACGGAACGGCACGGGTGCGCCCTGTGCCAGGTCGGTACGCAATTGCGCCACTTCGGGATCCGGGTTGGCTCCGAATGCGTCGTCGATAAGCGCGATAGCGTCCTCGCGGCGTTCAAGCTGGGCGAGGATTTCCGCCCAAGCGATTACACCGCGCCGGGTGCGCTGCAGAGGCGCGTCATCCCGACCTGAGAAAATGGCTTCGGCGGATTCGAAATCGCCCACAAAGGCCAACGCGAGCGCCTTATGGTAGTTTGCAAACGCCTTCAGTCCCCGCTGCGCAGCGACGTTGTCAAAACTCGCCAGCGCAGCGTCCATGTTGCCGCGCCCAATCTCGGCCCAAGAAAAGATCAGACCATCTGCTAAGGGGCCGATGCCGCGGTCCGCTTCGATTTGCGCGATGACACCGTCATAGTCGCCTTCTCTCATGCCATGCGCCACAATCGTCATGAAGGCGATCTGACTTTTCAAACCGGTTTCATCGATCAAGCGAGAGACAGGGACAGCCCGGTCCACTTCGCCAAGCGCCAGAAAGGCGAAGGCCGCGTTTTCCATGATCGCGGGATTTGTTATGTCCTTTGTCAGCGCTTGGGTGAAATACTGCGCTGCGGCGGAGAAATCGTGATCGAAGCGCGCCTGACGTGCCGCCAAGTATGCGCCGGAATCCTCGTTGGCAAACACCGGCAAAGCGACGCCCTGGAGGATCGTTGCCACTGCCCCTGCGATCAAAACTTTCACGATCGATGTCCTTTCGGTCCCGTTTCACTTATCAAGCTAGTGTGCGACGTACCCGTACGCAACAAGGGCGGCTGTTATGCCGCCCCAGGTGCCAAAAATTTACGCGTGTGTCACATATTTGGGTAATTGGGACCGTCTCCGCCCTGCGGCGTGACCCATGTGATGTTCTGGCTTGGATCCTTGATGTCGCAAGTCTTGCAGTGAACGCAGTTCTGGAAGTTTATTACGAACTCAGGCGATCCGTCCTTTTCGACGACTTCGTAGACACCGGCAGGGCAGTATCTCTGTGCCGGTTCGTCAAACCTTGCCAGGTTAACCATGATCGGCACCTCAGTGTCTGTTAACTTGAGATGCGCGGGCTGGTTCTCTTCGTGATTTGTCATAGAGAAGCTGACATTGGTCAGGCGGTCAAAGCTGAGCACACCGTCGGGTTTCGGATAGTCGATGGGCTCATGATAGAACTTCGTGTCTGTCGCTTCAGCATCCGATTTCTTGTGCTTGACAGTCCCAAAAAGCGAAAAGCCCCATGTGTTGGTCCACATGTCTAATCCACCAACGGTCAGGCTTGCCAACAAACCGTATTTGGACCAAAGCGGTTTTACATTGCGCACCTTCTTGAGATCCTGGCCGATCGCCCCCGTGCGCACCTCAGTCTCATAGTCGGACAGCTCATCAGAACTACGGCCGCCCTCGATCGCCTCGTGCGCGGCGTCCGCGGCTGCGATACCGGACAGCATGGCGTTATGGTTGCCTTTGATCCGTGGTACATTGACCATTCCCACCGAACATCCAAGCAGGGCAACACCGGGCGCCACCATCTTGGGCATGGATTGGTAACCGCCCTCCGAGATTGCGCGCGCGCCGTAGGCGACGCGTTTACCGCCTTTAAGCAGATCGGCCACCATGGGATGATGCTTGAACCGCTGAAATTCCATGTAAGGGAACAGATGCGGGTTCTTGTAATTCAGGTGAACCACGAAGCCTACATAGACCTGATTGTTATCCAGATGATAGATGAACGAGCCGCCGCCTGCATTGCCCTCAAGCGGCCAGCCCATCGTGTGGGTCACGGTCCCTTCTTTGTGTTTTGCGGGATCGATCTCCCAAATTTCCTTCATGCCGAGGCCGTATTTCTGCGGCTCTTTTCCGGCCGACAGATCGTATCGCGCAATCACTTCTTTTGCGAGAGATCCGCGAACACCCTCTGACAGGAAAACATATTTGCCATGAAGTTCCATGCCTGGCTCATAGGACGGCCCGGGCGTGCCATCCGGGCTGATCCCGAATTCACCGGCCACGACGCCTTTGACTTCGCCGTTATCGCCATAGACCACCTTCGAACACGCCATTCCAGGGAAAATCTCCACGCCTAGCTCTTCCGCTTGTTCGGCGAGCCAACGACAGACATTGCCCATCGACACGATGTAATTCCCGTGGTTGTTCATCAATGGCGGCATCGGCCAGTTGGGGATGCGCATTTTGCCGCCAGCACCGAGCATGAAGAAGTTATCTTCTGTGACTTCCGTAGTCAGCGGCGCACCCATTTCTTTCCAATCTGGGATCAGCTTGTCCAGACCACAGGGATCCAAAACGGCCCCCGATAGGATATGCGCTCCAACTTCGGAGCCCTTTTCGAGAACAACAACCTCGCGGGACGGATCGAGCTGTTTAAGCCTTATCGCTGCGCTCAGGCCAGCGGGACCCGCGCCGACGATCACAACGTCGTACTCCATGGCTTCGCGTTCAATCTCGGACATCGAGCTACCTTCCCATCACACTGGCGCGTCCAATAGACTTTGCTACTGATGTAAAGCGGTACAGTGCCGGTTAAAGCAGCGTCAACGGGAACGCGACGGAAAAATGAGGCAAATCCGTCAAATGTGCTCATCTGACGCGATCGAGGCGGTCGCAATTGTTTTTCGCGCGCTGGTTGCGGTCGATTGCCGTGGTTTGATCAATCATCCGGATCGTGCTTGCAATTTCACGTATGCTCGGGGCAGTCTGCGCCGCATTCGGTAGTGTGGCGGTGCTCTGCGGTATTTGATCCGCAACGGAAGAGGAACGGGAGCATGGATAAAATCCCGATGACAGCGGCGGGATATACGGCTTTGGAGACAGAGCTCAAACACCTCAAGTCTGAGGAACGTCCGGCGATCATCAAGGCGATTGCTGAAGCCCGTGAGCACGGCGATCTGTCAGAAAACGCCGAATACCACTCGGCGAAGGAAAAACAGTCCTTCATCGAGGGCCGGATTAAAGAACTGGAGGGCGCTATATCGCTCGCAGATGTCATAGACCCGTCGTCGCTTTCGGGTGCAGTCAAGTTTGGCGCAACCGTCACTCTTGTCGATGAAGACACGGACGAGGAAAAAACCTATCAGATCGTTGGCGAATATGAGGCCGCGATCGAAAAAGGCCTTCTGAATATCAAATCCCCCATTGCACGCGCTCTGATCGGGAAGGAAGAAGGCGATAGCGTCGAGGTCAGCACGCCGGGTGGTGAAAAGTACTATGAAATCCTCAAAATTGCATATTTGTAGAACGGCTTTTTCATAGAATCGAACATGTCCGAGAATACCCCTCCTTCACAAACCCCCGTGGGACTATATGGCGCGCAGCGTCAGGACGGCTTTACCTTGATAGACATCATCGCCAGCGTCGTATCGATCGGCTGGCTTGTGGTGACCGGAGCTTTCTTTCTGTTTTTCGCGGAACCCGCAGAGACAGGTGGGTCAGCCTATCAGGTTGCGATTGTCCTGATCGCCGTTTTTCTTCCGGCATTTCTTGTCTGGGTTGCTGCCGCTTCTGCAAAATCGGGGCAGATCATGCGTGAAGAAAGCTTGCACTTGCAGAATGCAGCCGCGTTGATCCGTCAGACGACGTTGGCTCAGGCACAACCCAAAATGCTTGAGCGGGCCAACGCGTTGAGCACTGATGACGTTGAAGAGGTAACCTCTGCGGATCCAAAACCGTCGCGCCCGGATCCGACTTTGGTGCCCTTTAGCTCGTCTCGAAACATCGAACCGGCATCTGTCGCGCAATGGAATGAACCGACTGCCATAGCGCTTGAGACGGAGCAACCGGGCCTGCCATTCGAGCTGCAATCGGACGTTGTGCATCCGCCGTTAAGCACGGCTGACTTCATTCAAGCGCTCAATTTCCCCGAGACGGCCGAAGATAAAGCTGGGTTTGACGCTTTGCGACGAGCACTGCGCCACCGGGAGGCGGCCCAGATCATTCAGGCCTCTCAG
The DNA here is from genome assembly GCA_039025595.1 of Pseudomonadota bacterium. Taxonomy (GTDB): domain Bacteria; phylum Pseudomonadota; class Alphaproteobacteria; order Rhodobacterales; family Rhodobacteraceae; genus Roseovarius. The sequence goes on from JBCCNY010000078.1 coordinate 4,099, forward strand.
GACGTCCTGACATTGTTGTCGCAGGATGGCATTTATATGGATGATCTGACCCCGGATATGGCGCATCCGGATTTGTGGCGCCGCTTCGCTGCGGGTGAGCGCGGTCGACAGATCGCCGCCTTGGGCGGTATTCGGGATCGTTCGTCGCTCGCCCTGAGCGCGGCTCGGATCAAGCAAGATACTATTTTTCGAGACGCCTCCCATCATTTCCTTCGCCTGTATGACCGGATGATACACCGTTTCTGCGAGGTGGCGGACGATGGAGATGTATCGGCCTTGTCAGATACCCGCACATCGCGTGCCTTCATGTTATTGGGTCGCGTCGCCGGAACATTCGATTAGACTTCTGCGCGGATAGGGTATCGGGCGCGCTCGGTGCAATTTGGGCCGAGGTTGCGGGTTTGCCTCTGAGACGGCAATATGGCGCCTGGACAACGGACGGTAACGCATATGCGCAAGTTTCTCGTGATCCTCGACGACACCCGTGAGTGCCTGAATGCCATGCGCTTTGCCGCGATGCGTGCGGCGCATACGCAAGCCGGTGTTGAAATCCTTGCTGTCATCCCGCCCGATGAATTCAATCACTGGATTGGCGTGGGCAATCTAATGCGTGAAGAAGCCCGCGAGCGGATCGAGGCGCATTTCGAAGTTTTTGCGAAGTGGATGCGCGATCGTCAGGGAATCCGACCCGAGCTTGTGATTCGAGAGGGTGAACCTGTGGCCGAAATCATGGCGCAGATCGAGGAAGATCCAGAAATTGGTATTCTGGTTCTGGGTGCCAGCCCGGAACGGGCGGGCCCCGGTCCTCTTGTGTCGCAGCTATCGAAAAATGCAGGCGGCTTGCCGATCCCCATCACGATTGTGCCCGGCGACCTGAGCAAGGAGCGCTTGGAATCGATTACCTGAGGCCTTATCTGATACTTTAGAATCGTTCTAAACCTTGACACTGCGACACCGCATGCGCATATCGTTAAGCCTGAGGGAAAGGCATATCCGATGTTCATTCAAACTGAATCGACCCCAAATCCGGCAACTTTGAAGTTCATGCCCGGACAAACCGTTTTGGATGCGGGGACAGCGGACTTTCCGAGCGCAGAGAGCGCGGATCAATCCCCATTGGCCGAACGGCTCTTTAGGGTCGAAGGCGTAGAGGGAGTTTTCTTCGGCACCGACTTCATCACTATAACGAAGGGTGACGGGATTGAGTGGGATCATGTAAAGCCATCCATTCTGGGCGCGATCATGGAGCATTATCAGACGGGTGAGCCGGCGCTTTTGTCTGACTCCACCGGATCAGGGCATGCAGAGCATCACGGCGACGACGCGACGGTTGTGGGCCAAATCAAAGAACTTCTTGATACCCGTGTTCGTCCCGCCGTTGCGCAAGATGGCGGCGACATAACGTTTCACGGTTATGAAAGCGGCGTCGTGTATCTGCATATGCAAGGGGCCTGTGCGGGCTGTCCGTCTTCGACGATCACACTGAAGATGGGGATTGAAAACCTGCTGCGTCATTACATTCCCGAAGTTGTGGAGGTGCGCCCGGTTGGGGTGTAACACGGCGTCGTCATACGGGCCGGTTCTGGCCTTTGACACTTCGGCCGCGCATTGCGCGGCCGCGTTGTTTTTGGATGGTGCTGTTGTCACAGCAGCGCAGCAAATGAACCGCGGGCAGGCCGAAACCCTGATGCCGCTGCTCAACGAAATTTTAACGGATCAGGGCCTGCGTTACAGCGACCTCGCGCGGTTAGCCGTGGGCGTCGGACCGGGCAATTTCACCGGCATACGAATCGCGGTCTCGGCGGCTCGTGGATTGGCCATGGCGCTTGATATTCCTGCGATCGGAGTATCGAGTTTTGAAGCCGTATTGCACGGGCAAGAGGGGCGTGTAGCCGCGATTTCTGCGCCGCGTGACATGGCTTACCTACAAAAGGAAAATGCTCCGCCGTGTCTTGTGGCCTTAGAGGAAGTGCCAGAAGACGCGCTTTGGCCGGAGACGCCCGCAGCGCTTGTTAAGGCAATGGCCGTTATTGCGTCGCAAGCGCGTGCAGACCGAGTTGGTATGTCGCCTGCACCCCTCTATATACGCCCAGCCAGCGCTGCGCCTCCACGCGCCGCGCCGCCCGTGATCCTCAATGACGCCAGCTGACTTCGCCGCAGTGCATGAACGCGCTTTCCAACCTCATGCGCGTGGATGGCGTGCGGATGAATTCGAACAGCTCTTAGCGAATCCATCGACATACTGGGTCGGCGACACCAGAGCTTTCGCCCTAGCGCGCATTGTTGGAGAGGAAGCAGAGCTACTCACGCTCGCCTGCGATCCGGAGCACCAGCGTCAGGGATTGGCTCGGGCCTGTCTGATCGAGCTCATGAAAGCGACGCGTCTGAGATCGGCGCGGCGGGTTTTTCTGGAAGTGGCGTCCGACAATCTGGCGGCCTTGGGGCTTTATGCGACTTTGGGCTTCAAACGAGTGGGCCTCAGAGAGCGCTACTATCACCGTTCTGAAGAGGTCCCGGTCGACGCGATTGTGCTGCGAAAGTCGCTTTGTGCTTGATTCCGCAGCGAGGTGCTCACCACAAAGTGACCTTGCGATGTGCCAAATCGCTTTAGAAACGGCAGAGAACAGTTTCAGATCGGAAACGCCGATGAAAAAGACGAAGCGCAAGTCCAAGCGTAAGGTTGCCCCAGAGGTTTCAACCGTACAGCATGGCTCTAAACCCGCCCAGGTGTCGCGACGTGCCCTGATAAACAAGCTGTCTTGGTTTGGTCTTGCCGCCGGGCTTGGGGGCGGCGCTATTTTCTTTGGCGCGCGCTCTGTCACTGCCCGCATGGCGGAGGCAGATCTGGGTCGGATCGGACAGGGTATTCCAGCGGTCGTACAGGTACATGATCCGACCTGCCCGTTATGTGCCGCGCTTCAGAAACAGGCGCGTCGCGCAATGCGCTCCTTTGAAGAGGACGAGCTGGTTTTTCTTGTTGCCGATCAGACAACACCGAACGGTCGCGCTTTTGCGCAGCAATTTGGTGCGACCCATGTCACCCTGATTTTGCTGGACGGTCAGGGGGAGTATGTGCAGACACTCCAGGGTGTACGCCCGGAGAGCCAGCTCGCGCCTTTCTTTGCAGAACTGGCAAAGTAAAAAACCCGGCAGTTGGAACCGCCGGGGTATAGCGGATGATTCATCGGGAGAAGGGAATCATCGGGTTAGAGCGCGGTGAATAGACCAGTTCAGACGTGACCTTGGCCCAATCTCTGCGCTTCGAGTGTGGCATCGCGGCGATTGTCGAACCGCTCACCACGCTTCCAATGGGTGTGCGTTTTGTCCGTTTTCATCCGAGTGGCGATCTGGAAGCTATCTGAAAGAATTCCTATCATCTTTTTCCCTTTCGAATTAGGTTATGTCCAGCTATGTAGCAATATGAGAGCGATTTGTCCGCTCAGGAAAAATTTGTATATGTAAGTTTGGATTACACGTGAAGGTTCTCGATCTTCCTCCGTTGACGGCCCTCCGGGCGTTTCTTGCCCTATCCGAGACGGGCTCCGCTGTGGCGGCGGGGCGTGCATTGAACGTCAGTCACGCCGCTATCTCGCAGCAAATCAGAGTGTTGGAGGATCACATGGGCGTTTCGCTCGTGGATCGGGGTGGGCGTTCCTTAGTGCTGACGTCGGAGGGTCGGGAGCTGGCAGAGGCGCTCCGATCAGGTTTTGGGACAATCGAGCGCACGGTAAGCGCGATCACCGGGGCGGATGCCGAACGCGCGGTCCAGGTCTCCACCACTCAGCTTTTTGCGACCACATGGCTGATGCCCCGGCTGCTGGATTTCCAAAAGAAACACCCGGATATCGATCTGATGGTCAATCCCGTCGCCGCGCTGAATGACCCCGAACCGGGCGGCATTGATGTCGGGCTTCGGTTTGGCAGTGGCGACTGGACCGGGCTTGAATCGGAGATGCTGGTGCCCACCGATATCGTCATAACCGCCGCACCCTCCCTTGTAGGAGATACCAAGATCGAGCACCCGTGCGACCTTCTGCAATTTCCCTGGTTGGAGGAATTGCATGATTCCTCGTCGACCGATTGGTTGCAAAAACACGGCGTTACGGAAGGTCGAGTGCGACAATGGACGCATGTGCCCGGCAACCTCGTGCTCGATGGGGCGCGGGCAGGGCAGGGCGTGATCTGCACGGCAATGTCTTCGGTTGAGGCAGATCTGGCCGAAGGGCGGCTGAAATTACTTTTTCGGGATAAGGGCGATACAGGTTATCACATCGTCACGCGGCCGGGGATTTTACGACCCAAAGCCAAGGCATTTTTGACATGGCTACGACGGCAAAAAGAGGTGCGCGGATCGGCCGAGGATGCGCGCTAGGGCCACCCGCGCTTTGATTTTGTTCAAGCGCCAGGTTCGATCATGAAACAGGTCATTTGTTTGGCCTGCAGCCGACGACAGGCCAGATCGGCAGTCTCACGGGTCATACCCATGAAATTGGCATCAAAACCTGTCGAACGCCGGACAACCTTTCGCAAGGTGCCGTCGAGCGTTTCCATCTCGCTCAGAGCGGTTTTCAGCAGAATTTTGCGTGCCTCATACTGGCTGGGATAACGCCCGACATTAACTCCCCAATGGCGGCCGCCGGATGTTGAAATACGGGTTACAACTTCCTGGACAGGTGGTGACCCGGTTGTGGAAGGCAAGGCATCGTCAACCCGCAAGTTCTGCGGTCTTGTCTTGGGTGAAATCGCAGTGGTGACCGGTTTCAATGTTGCGATCCGCAACGCCTCTTCAATGTCGGCGGGTCTTGCGCCGACGTTGCGTGCCACGGTCGAGTCGGTGGCTTTGGCCAATGTAATCGCCGCGAGGCTCGGCACACCAGGCCGAAGCTGCGGTCTCAGGCTGCGTTTCACAGCAGCAGCAGAGGCTGTGCGTTGAGTGCGCGCGGCAAAGCCCGTACCACTGCCTATTTTTCCCATATAAGCCGGTTTGACAGGTCGATTTAACGCCACCCGGGAGGGCGCTGCGCGGAAACCCATATCCAGCAATTCTGCGACCCGTGCATTACGCGTCGTTGTCGAGCGTCCGCCGAACACCGTCGCGATGATCCGTTCATTGCCACGCTCTGCCGAAGCCGTCAGGTTGAAGCCGGCAGCACGTGTGTATCCCGTTTTAATTCCGTCGGCGCCTCGGTAACTACGAAGCAATTTACGGTTGGTATGCGTGACCGTTCGCACCCCAGCATCTGCGGTAATACGGGAAAACAGATTATAATATTCCGGGTAGTCGTAAAACAGGTGCCGACCCATGAGTGTCATGTCGCGCGCGGTCGACATATGGCCCGTCTCAGTCAGGCCGTGAGCATTTTTGAACGTCGTTCGCGTCATGCCGAGCGCCTTCGCTGTTCGGTTCATCCGTCGCGCAAAGGCGGCCTCGGATCCTTCGATTGCTTCGGCCAGTGCAGTGGAGGCGTCATTTGCGGATTTGATCGCAGCAGCTCTGATCAGGTGGCGCAACCGAATTGTCTGTCCCGCTTTCAGGCCAAGCTTGCTGGGCGGTTCGCTGGCTGCATGTTTGGAGATGCGGACGCGCGTATCGAGATCAATCTCGCCATTTTCCACGGCCTCAAACACGACGTAAAGCGTCATCATTTTGGTCAGCGACGCAGGGTGCAGGCGCGTATCGGCATTGCGCGAATGGATCACTTCCCCGGTTCGCGCATCCATCACCATAGCAGCGTAGGGTGCAGCCCATGCACTCAACGGGACCATGACCAACATCCATATAGCGGCAAGCGCTATCACGCCCCAACGGAACGGCTGCCTACGGCGCACTTTCATTAGATCTGCTCTTTGTCTGCCTCGCGGCGTTCTTTGGAGAACGCACTCTTTGATTAAACTCTAACATGCGTAAATTTTTCGATAAAGCCTTAAGATGAAAGCACAATGCGCGACGACTTAATTGCAACTACAATATTTCGTAGTGAGGCTGCGAGATATCACAACATGTTCCAAGTTCGCGTCGCGACCGATATCTGGCCGGACGTGGACTTGGTCGCGTGCTGATTTTTGATCGCGCTGAGCTATGTTTTTGCAAGTATCCGCATTCGGAAACGTAAAGCGCGAATGCATTTAGGGAGGATAAGAATGTTGAATCGGAGATCACTATCAGTTGCGAGTGCAGCCTTGTTGGCAATGGCTCTGCCATCGGGCCAAGCTTTGGCGGGGGAGACAGTCTGGAAGATCGAGCCGGAGAATTCCAGCATCGCTTTCGGCTCAATAAAAAACGATGCGGTCGGAGAAACACATCACTTCAATGGCGTTTCGGGCACCGTTGATGCCGCAGGACAAGTCACCGTGGATATCGATCTG
>JBCCNY010000079.1:0-10207 GCA_039025595.1 Pseudomonadota bacterium
ATCTGGAGCGCAGCGGTGGTGTCATTTGGCAAGTTAGCTTGGCGAACAAAGCAGCCCTTGCCTGCCGAGCGTTGCGTTACTGGCTAGCGTCACCTTGCGTGGTTTTAGCTAGGTGGCTTCCTCGGGTCATAGCTTCGACCAAAGCTTCAACCTCGCCTTCCAGTAATTCTGAAGGTGTTCCGACGAACCGTCCGTAGATCGACATCTGGACCACGCCCTGAACGGAAGCGAATAGGGTTTGCGCGCGTTTTCGCAACTTCTCCGCATTTAAATCCGGTTGCATTTTGGAAAGTGGGTTGATGGTTTCCTCAATAAGGACTGCAAGTTCCAATTGGTTCCCATCCGGGACATCGCTTTCTTTGGGTAGGCGGTGATTAAAGATCGACGACCATAGGTTCAGGTTGTCGACGGCAAAGTTGACGTAGCCTTTTGCTAAGGCTTGCATCGTCTCCTGAGGTGTCGCCTGAGCGGGAACCGCATCATGAAGCGTCTGACCCAAATGCGCCAACGTACGTGAATTACAAGAATTATGAGCTGATCGAGGTCTTCCACCGCAATTTAGAGTGCGCCGAGCGCACAACCCGCCTGAGAGGAGACGTCACGCGCTTTCAGAGCGCGCAAACCATTCTGGTCGATGAAGGTTTTTCCGCGGCATAAATGAGCCGTGTTTTAAGGTCTTCGCGCTTTGCGCTTCTGTGGTCTTTCATTAGCAAAGCAGCGGCGCCGCTGTACTCGACTGCCTGAAAGCGTCGAAGTAGGCCAACCGAGAAACCCCTATTCTGAAAGGACAATACAATGAATGCCGATATCGACAAACCATCCCAAGCTTAGATCCTATTCACCTATATGCAATTCTCGATCGCCGCGTCCATGATGTCCGGAGGTATCTTCTTCCGAGACTCCTCGTTTGCTGCGAAAGGGTTCTACGCCATGTCTGCTATCATGCTGGTCAGCACGACGGCCGGGATCACCACGGCGATCCGGAACACCGGGGAAAGCGCTCGACTGCACAATAAGCTCGGAAATGCGCGCACAGAGCGTTTGCTCGCCGAAGTCAGCGAGCCGGAAGCGGCCTGATGGCAGCGCTGGCCGCTCTTTTTGCGAGCGACCGGCCCAATATCCGAACAATGGACAAAAATATGCGGTCCCTTTTCTCTTTTTTCCGAATATCTTTTCGAAGCATGGCAGCACATATCTTTTTTGCGGTGATTGTCCTGATCTGGGTCGGGTGGTCCGCAGCGGCTCAGTCCTTCCATCTTCAAGACACCGCATTGGTGGCAGGATGGACCTCTCTTATCATCGCCGCCGCTTTGATTATTTTGACGCGCGCGCGGTCCCGGCGAAAGGGCTGGGCGGCATTGATTGCGGCAAGTGTTGTGACCATCGGGTGGTACAAAACAATCCAACCGGAACAAAACCGCGATTGGGCCATCGATGTATCCCGTGGCGTTACCGCCGACATCCAAGGTGAGAGCGTCCTTCTAAGCGATGTGCGGGACTTCCAATGGCACGACGCCACTAACGCGACGCCGAACTGGTCCACTTATCACTACGATCTAACAAAGCTTGACTCGGTCGACATGATCACCTCGGTTTGGGACTCACCAGATATTGCTCACTTGCTTGTCAGCTTCGGGTTTTCCGATGAGCAAAGAGTGGTGTTCTCTGTCGAAATTCGTAAGGAAGCGCACGAGGATTTCAACACTACAGGTGGGTTCTTTCGACAATTTGAACTCGTCCTAATCGCCGCCACGGAAGACGACATCGTTAAGCTGCGCACCAACCACCGCAAAGAGGACGTTCGCCTCTATCCCGTGGCGCTCAATGCCGACCAGCGACGTGATCTCTTTTTGGCCTATGTTGCGCTGGCACAGCAGCTTGAAGCAAAACCAAAATTCTACAACACGCTGACGGCCAACTGCACTACGATTGTTTTCGGTCTGGCGAAGCAGGTGCTTCCGGATCTTAGAGCGGATTGGCGCATTGTCATGTCCGGCCATCTTCCGGAATATGTTGAAGCGAATAACGGTTTCGAGGGTACGATGCCCTTGGAAGACCGCATTGCCGCTGCGGCAATCACAGAGAAAGCGCAGAATTACGCTGGTGCGGAGTTTTCGACAGCAATTCGAGAGCGTTGACAATACAGTTCGTGCAGTTCCTGCGAGTCTGGGTGCAGCTCTCAATCACTCGGAAAATTGAAACTGCGCAAGCCTTGATTTGGACTAACAGCCCATTCCAGGCCTTCGCGTTTTGTTTCGGATGCTGCAACGCGGCCCGTCAGGCCGAACTTTCGCCGCACGTGCGAATTCCGGCCTAAACGGGCTAGTGTTTAGGTGATCTGCAAAAAAAGTCGTCTTTGCTAGCTTCAATTCAGCTAATGAGTACCGGTTCCACCGTCGGACAGGAGGCAGAAGACTTATCACGCCAAGACAAATGGTTGTGCATCATTTATCCCAATCTGAGGCGTCTCAGAGAGTTTCTTAGGGAACCCGGTGGTGCTATGGCTCGTCCCATCTAATGCGATTTTGGATCAAACGCTTTAAGTACTGGGGAACGAAGAGCACCTTTATCGGGCCGCGCTTGCCAAAGGCTTTGGCCGCAACTTGTCCGTATGCGGCTCGATTGCATCAAGTAAAAACCCGCTTGGCGGACATATTGCGGCCGGTCATTAAGTCGGGGTCGACGGTGGAGTGGGGTGAGGGAGGCTTCTGATACTGTTGTCAATAATAGATGTTGATCCATCCACCAAATCGAAAAATTGCTGTATAGGGTATGGTTGCGCTTGGTCGATCGGCAGGAATGTACAGGATTTTCGCACACCAATCTGTCGGGGTAGTAAAAGTGTCAGAAACCATGGAACCTGCTGGTGGCCACCATCTTACCAGCGTTCGGCCTCTGCATTCCGCAGGAATACCTGACGGGTTGGCTCCAGCACGTGCACGCGCTGCGCTCAGCCTGTCAGCTTCTTGTCTGGCACGCTCTTCAGCCTCTTCTCTTCTCTTTAATTCCTGCAGAGAGACATGTCTCAGACGTACTGTTTCACCGGCCCGTGTTTTCATCCAGCCATCTGCTCCGGGCGGAATAGTTGCAAGCATAGTGAGAAGGTCTAGAGGATCGTTTGAGCGTCCTAGCATTGGTTGAGTACGTCCCAGGCCGACCGAAAAGACTTGTCCAGCACGTAAACCTTGGTTTGCGTATCCGTATCCAACGTCATCAGATATCACTTTTAGGTATTCACGCCGTGCAAGTCCTTCACCTTCAACTAAGACCTCAAACGCTTCCAGATTCAAATGGTCTGCATCGGTCGTAACGCCTGGGTTGAACACAAGCGGTTGGGCTCTTTCGTTGCGCACTTCTTCTTTGAAAGCCTCGCTAACAACCGGAACTTCGCCACACCCCCATTCATCATCACACTGTTGGGTAACTAGCCAATCTTCTGATGCGTCGAGACTTAGTGTAAAGATCTTGCGATCCGTTGCGAATTGTCCCCTTGGTTGCTCACGCCATTGGTAAGGCACCAAGCACTGGACTTCGTTGTCGCTTTTCTTTTCGCAATAGACTTCGTTCAAAAAGGGTCTGTAATGATAAATTGTCGTGCCACCACTCCTTCCAATGTAGTGCCAAAACTCTTCGTTTGGCACGAATGAAGCTGACCCTGGATCACGCCGCTCCGCCACGCTGGCAAAGTAAAATGCCAGTGCATCCTCTATAGCTTCAGGAGTAGGCTCTGAAGATGCAGGAGACATCCAAGTTATCGTAATTAAACCAAATAATAGCCGTCTCAAAGCAGAACTCCTCATGCAAGATCTCATGACAAATAGGCTAATCATCTTTGTCCGATAGCCAAATTACATTTTTTGTCTTCGAACGAGTTGAAAATATACACTATGTCTTTCGCATGGGTGTCTTGGATTAGAAAACAAACGTAGCAAAGCTATCCTTTGACCGTTTTTCCATCAGGCGTGATAACTGGTGGTCAGAGCGGGTAGTTTCGGTGCGAGCCGTAAAATAAATTAGTTTAGCTGTCTTACTATGGCACCCGTAATCGTGATTTCACATGGAGCACTTGGATGCGACCTCAAAGACTTCCACTACTCTTCGCAGCCGCAGTTGCGGTCGGCTCACTACCTAATGAATCTAGAGCCGTGACTTGGTGCAACGACGCTCTTTTGATTGGTCAACAATCACTAGCAGTCGCAGCTGCAGCATCAGCCAACGACCTCACTAAAACGATGACGGCAATGGGTAACGTAATACCGTTCATAGATAGCAACCTTGCCTTCAAAGATAAACTTCCAGCCGACTTAGCCGATTTGTACGGGCGAATGGACGCAGTGTTTGACTCTAGCAGATTTACAAACATCACTGCGGGCGAGATTTTTCCGCTTGTCGACGAGCTCTCTGACCTTGGTTCAGCCTCATGCGAGGGTCTCGATTTTGCTTCTCTCAAAAGTCAGGACGATGCCAACGTTTACCCAGCGAGACCGTATACATGCACGGAGCTGAGTGCACGCATTGCCGGGTTCTATGATGCCCAAAGAGCAATTCAAAACAACGACCGTCTGGCTGTGCCGGATGGCTTACAGAAAGCGCAAGGCAACATCGCGCGCTCGCTGGAAAAGGACATGTCTGCATCAGGTTGGACGTCGACCTCAATTCTGGCAGTGACAGAACTCAGCTCTCAGGTTGTTTCTGCGTTTAACGCAAAGGAAGACGAGGTCGGAGATATCGTTCGAGCGATGGTCCCAAACGTTGAGGCAATAGAAGCCGAGCATGGCCAACTCTGCAATTGACGCATGAAATGCTATTTCCGCCTTTTTTCGTACCCTCGCTATGACCGGTTTATTGGCGATTGCTCAATTGAGGATGGTACGAGCGTTTTAGACCACATGATCCAAGGCATCTGTTGCGAGCCGTATCGGCGGTTTGGGGTGTTTTGAGTGGACGGAATCTGCGTTGCAGTCTGGACGTTCCCAAGCCCCTAAGTCCGGTGTTAGTCACATACTAGGTGGGAGTGTTTTGGGAGTTGTGCTTGCAGTAAAGGAGGGAAAATCGAAGTATTTTAATCGCTTTCAGAAAGTATATGGCAGCCCGTAGGGGAATCGAACCCCTCTTTCCAGGTTGAAAACCTGGCGTCCTAACCGATAGACGAACGGGCCGTTTAGGCATCTGCGTGAGATATGAAAATAAGTGGTGCGGTGCAAGAGGCAAATTGACTGTGTCCTGCAGCAGGTCAAGACGCCCGCGCAGCGTCTTCCAGCGTCAGTTGGACCGTTTGTCGACCACCCCACAGGTTCACCGACAAACGACCTGCGAGATGAAACCGGTGGCCGTCATGGTGTTCCAGTGCCGGACCAAGCGGGCCGTCATAGGCCCCAAAAGCAATCGCGTCGACTGTGTCGCCCGCGATATCTCCGACGCGCAATTTCAGGTGTGCGGCACCCACGCGCCTTGCCTGACGGATCGCCTGATCGGGCAAGGCAAAGCGCGGCGCAGTGGCGGCGGCCCCGAAGGGACCGGCCTGCTCGAGTTGCGCAACGAGTTCCGGCGTCATCGCCGAAGGCGCGATCATACCATCAAACCGCAGATCCCGTGCTGGCCGCGTTCCCTTGTCCTGATGCGATAGAAGCTCGGACAGGCGTGTCATCGCGATACCCACCTGCTCGCGCGTGACGGTGAGCCCGGCGGCCATTTTGTGCCCACCGCCTTTCACAAGTAAGCCTTCTGCGGACAGACGTTGGATTGCGGCCCCGAGATCCACACCGGGAATGGACCGTCCCGAGCCTTTTCCGACATCGCCTTCGAATCCGATCACGATGGCAGGCCTGCTGGCAGCGTCTTTCAGGCGCGAGGCGACAATGCCGACCACGCCCGGATGCCATCCGTCGCCGCAGGCCCAGACAAGCGGAGCGTCCAGACCCCGCGCTTCGGCTTGAGCCAGCGCTTCCTCGCGCACCTTTGCCTCAATCTCGCGTCGCTCGGTGTTAAGCGCGTCCAGCACTTGCGCCAGGTTTGTGGCTTCTTCGATACGGTCGGAGGCGAGTAAGCGCGCCCCAAGATCGGCGCGCCCAACCCGCCCACCGGCGTTAATTCTGGGACCCAGAACGTAACCCAGGTGATAACTCGTTGGCGCCGTGTCGAGCTGCGCGATGTCGGATAACGCGACAAGTCCAGGACGGCGCCTTTCTGCCATGACCTTTAGGCCCGTTCGGACGAAGGCGCGATTGACACCGACGAGCGGCGCCACATCCGCAACCGTTGCCAGCGCCACAAGATCGGTCAGCCCAATCAAGTCAGGCGCGGTCATCCCAAGTGATCGAGCCTGCCGCCCCGCCTCGACGAGCAAAAGAAACACAACGGCTGCGGCGCAAAGATGGCTGAGCGCCCCGCTTTCGTCCTGCCGGTTGGGATTTACCACAGCCAGAGCAGGTGGAAGCGTTTCGGCCCCCAAATGGTGGTCCAGCACGAGGACATCTGTCCCTTTGGCAGCGGTCAGCGCTTCGTGGCTGAGTGTCCCGCAATCCACACATATGATGAGCTCATGATCGCGCGCGAGCGCTCTCATCGACGGCTCATTGGGTCCGTATCCCTCATCAATTCGGTCGGGTACATAGAGCGTGGCCGTGCGGTTATGTGCCTTCAACCAGTGCAGAAGCAAAGCGGCAGACGCGCCACCATCCACATCATAATCGGCAAAGATGGCAATCCGTTCGTTTCGCGCGACCGCGTCGAGCAAACGCAGCGCAGCGCATTCCATATCCTTGATCTCTTTGGGATCCGGCAACAGATCTCTTAGTTTTGGATCAAGATAGGCGGCTACCTCCTCTGGCGCGACGTTCAACCGCGCCAGCGTCTGACACAAAGGTGGTGTGAGCTCGGTGTCTTGTGCCAGCGCCTCCGCTCGCCGAAACTGGTCGGGGCTTGGGCCGGTCCAGCGCCGGCCTGTAAGAGAGTTTTCGACACCGAGAAACGCGGTCACGCGACCGGATATCGGCAAGTCATGACGCGCCGCTCGCCCGTCGAGGATCGCAGCAGAAGTGTTTCGGTTTCGATATGCCCGTCAACTTGTGAAAGGCCGCTCACGAGCGAGCCCTGCGTGACGCCCGTGGCGGCGAAGATCACCTCAGATGTCACCATATCATCGCGGGCATAAACTCGGTCCAGATCGGTGATACCTGCCTTTTCCGCGCGGCCGCGTTCGTCATCGTTGCGAAAGAGCAACCGCCCCCAGATCTGACCTCCTAGGGCCTTCAAGGCGCCTGCGGCAAGCACGCCTTCGGGTGCGCCGCCAGACCCCATATAGAGATCGATCCCAGTGGCGTCAGGCGCCGTGCAATGCATGACACCAGCAACGTCGCCGTCGCCGATGAGGTGGATTGCGGCCCCGGTTGCACGCAGCTCAGCAAGCATTGTTTCGTGGCGCGGGCGTTCGAGGACGCAAACCGTGATTTCTGAAGGCGAGACACCTTTCGCCGCAGCAAGCGCCGCCACGCGTTCGCCGGGGCTCATTTCCAGAGAGATAACGTCTTTGGCGTATCCGGGTCCGACAGCGAGTTTTTCCATGTAGACATCTGGGGCGTGCAACATCGTGTGACGCGGGGCCATAGAAATGACGGTAAGCGCGTTGTTCATAGCCTTCGCAGTAATAGTCGTACCCTCAAGGGGATCGAGAGCAATATCGACGGCTGGACCGGATCCGCTGCCTACTTCTTCACCAATGTACAGCATGGGCGCTTCGTCGCGCTCGCCTTCTCCGATGACGACCGTTCCTGCAATGTCGAGCTTGCCCAACTCTTCCCGCATCGCATTCACCGCGGCCTGATCGGCCGCCTTTTCGTCTCCCCGACCGATCAGGGGCCGGCAGGCGAGCGCAGCTTGTTCAGAGACCCTTGCGAGGGCGAGCGACAGTATCGCGTCGTCAAAGTCTGTGCTCATTAATAGGTTCCTTTTTGGTCAAATTCGGTCAGGGCATGCGGTACGTTGTGTAGGACATCAGACCGTTTCAATACGTAGGGCAACTGGAGCTCCAGCAACAACATCAAGCTGTCCCATGGCAGCGAGCGCGATGCTCAGATCTGCAGGCGCGGTCTTATGTGTAAAGATCAAGACAGGTGCAGTGGCATCGTCATGTCGGTACTGTCGCATCCGGTCGATGGAAACGCCGGCATTCCCCAGGACGCTGGCTACTTTGGCCAGTGCACCGGGTTTATCATCCAGTGAGAGCCGGATGTAGTAGGGCACCGGACTGGAGGTCGAGGCGGCTTCGGCGGCAACAAGGCCTGCCGCCGGCACGCCAAAGACGGGCAGGCGCGTCCCGCGCGCGATATCCATGACGTCACCCATCACAGCGCTCGCGGTCGGGCCCATGCCCGCGCCAGGGCCGCGCAAAACGACCTGTTCGACGTCGTCGCCTTCCAGGACGACCATGTTGGTGCCACCTTCAAGTTGTCCCAACGGGCTATTGGCGGGTACCAGGCACGGGGACATACGCTGTTCCAGCCCTCGTCCGGTTTTTAGTGCGACGCCCAGAAGCTTGATCCGGTAGCCCATATCGGCAGCCTGATGGATGTCGTCGATGGTGATCTGCTGGATGCCTTCGAGGCGCACGCTCGCAAAATCTACCCGTGTTCCAAAGGCGATAGCGGCCAGAAGCGCCAGTTTGTGACCTGCATCTATGCCGCCGACGTCGAGATTTGGGTCTGCCTCGAGATAGCCTAGTTGATTTGCTTCCTCAAACACCGTCTCATAGGGAAGACCGGCGGACTGCATGCGAGTCAGAATGTAATTGCATGTCCCGTTCATAACACCCATCACGCGGGTTATCTCGTTACCGGCCAGACCCTCTGTCAGAGATTTGACGACCGGAATGCCTCCAGCGACAGCGGCCTCGAAGCGCAAAGTGCGCCCCGAAGCCTCAGCCCGTTCCGCAAGCGCTTGACCATGCAGCGCCAACAAGGCCTTATTCGCGGTCACCACGTCTTTACCGGTGTCGAGCGCGGCTTCGGTCGCGGCTTTCGCCGGGCCGTCTGAGCCGCCCATGACTTCGACGAAAAGGTCAATATCGTCGCGTTTGGCAAGTGTGACCGGGTCATCTTCCCACGCATATCCTGATATGGTCACGCCCCGGTCTTTGTCTCGGTTACGCGCGGAAACGGCGATGATTTCAATATCGCGGCCCGCCCGTTCGGCCAGCAAACCCGCTTTTTGACGGATATTTCTGACGATGCCCGCTCCGACCGTTCCGAGACCGGCAATCCCGAGGCGCAAGGAGGACGTCATGGTGGCAGCTCCGCAGGTCATAAAAACTCTTGGGGCAATAACCCTTTGACAAAACGCTTGCAACGCTGGTTTTAGCTGGGCTCAAGCACGGCTGGTTTTTGCGACAACCTGTTGCGTGAATTGGGATCGATCACGCTCCTTTTCAGCCTAGCCGCACGTGCCTTTAAACGGGCGACCCTCGCCTCCAGCACAGCTTGTGTTTGCGGATCCGCACGCTCCAGCTGGCCGATGCCAACAAGGGTCTCGATCGGAACGAGATCGGGAAAACCCGTGTTTCTTATCTGGCGGGAGCTTCTGTCTTCTGCGTCTCGGAGTGCCGAACAGCTTGCCAAAACCATGATCAGTAAAAAAAAGGAGGGTAGAGCCATTAGCTTCATCCGAAGCGCATCCTTTGGTGCGACACAACCATTTTGCCACTCAAGCGCTCGCCTGTGCAAGACGGAATGCAAGCATGCGGGTCTTCAATCGCGCCGCAAGGTGTTGTAGGCGTTCGGTTGGCAGCCCGTCGCCGCTGCCAGTAGTGTGCGATTTATCGAAATGCCTGCTCAATCCCTTGTACCCGGTGTCCTCAGCGTTCAGAGTGCATGCGCCCTTTGTTTTGCGCTAGGTCTGGCATCATGAAACCCGGGTACAGCAATGAGGTTCTTGCCGTTATTCAGGCGTCGCCCGGACGTCGCATTCTGGGAGTGGGATCTATGGGCGGGCTCGGTCTGATGTTGATTTTGGTTGCGGTAACGCATCCACCGGCCAACCCGGCCTGGCTTGTCTTTTTGCTGGTGGTAGGCGGGTCTGCGCTTTGGCTGGCTGATGCGATGAGACGGGCGACAGCGCTTTCGGTGGAACTCACGCGCGATGAGATCCGCTGCAGCAACGGCGAACGGATCGCGCAAATCGCGGATATCGAAACGCTCGACCGTGGCATCTTTGC